>NZ_JAALEH010000110.1:0-16014 GCF_011058195.1 Rhodococcus sp. 14C212
CGGTAGACGTCCGCCGGGCGGGGAACGTGAGATCCGAGCGGGAGGTTGTCGCGCCGAGGGGGCGGTTGTCGGTGTCGCCACTCGCACGATGCCGCGACAACGTCCCCCTCGTCGCGAAGATCACCCGTCGGCGAGCTTGGTGAGGAGACGGGCCAGTTCGGTGCGCTCGGGGGCGTCGAGGTGGGCGAAGAACTCGGTGGCCTCGGCGTCGCGCGCGGCGTCGAGTTCGGTGGCGATGCGACGGCCCGCCTCGGTGAGGTGGACGCACACGGCGCGACGGTCGGCGGGGTCGGCGACGCGACGGGTCAGGCCCCGGGCCTCGAGCCGGTCGATCACCTCGGTGGCCGACCGCGGTGCGATGCGCAGGGCCTTGGCGACGTCGCCGAGGCGCAGCGGCTGAGAGGAGTGGCCGACGACGTGCAGCGCGCGGTGCTCGTGCGGGGACAGCTCCCACGGGACGAGGGTGGCGTGCCAGCGGCGTCGCAGCGTGCGGGTGGCCGTCATCAGCAGGTCGCGCAGCGCCGGGTCGGTGGGGGCGTCGGACATGATGCGGATCATACCTCACTTGACGGTTGCCTCTTAGTGAGGCAACCTCAACAAGTACGTTTTGTGCCTCACGAAGGAGGTGATGGGCATGATGCAGCCTCCGCCCGGCGGCGGGCCGGGACCGATGCGGCACGCCAAGCCCGACCCGCGCGACCGCGCCCAGCTCGAGGAATCCCCCGTGAGCGTGCGCCGCATCGGTGCGCTCTTCGCGCCGTACCGCTGGCAGGTCGCGCTCGTCGTCGTGCTCATCGTGGTGTCGTCGGTGATCACGCTCGCCAACCCGTTCCTCGTCCGCACCCTCATCGACCACGCGATTCCCGACCAGGACGTGCCGTTGCTGCTCGGCGCCGTCGGCGCGATGCTCGCCGTCACCGTCGTCGCCTCGATCCTCGGAGTGGTGCAGACGTGGATCTCCACCACGGTGGGCCAGCACGTCATGCACGACCTGCGCACCCGCGTGTTCGACCACCTGCAACGGCAGTCCCTCGGCTTCTTCACCCGCACCCGCGGCGGGGAGATCCAGTCACGCCTGACCAACGACATCGGCGGCATGCAGAACGTCGTCACCTCCACCGCCACCTCGATCGCCGCCAACGTCACCACCGTCGTCGGCACGGCCGTCGCGATGGCGGTGCTCAGCTGGCGGCTGTCGCTGCTGTCCCTGCTGGTGCTGCCGCCGGCGATCTGGCTCACCCGCAAGGTCGCCCTGATGCGCCGCGAGATCACCACCGTGCGCCAGCGTCGCCTCGCCGACATGCAGACCCAGATCGAGGAGAGCCTCTCGCTCAGCGGTGTCCTGCTCGGCAAGACCCTCGGCACCGGCCCGGCCATGTCGACACGCTTCGCCCGCACCTCCACCGAACTGGCCGACCTCGAGGTCCGCTCCCAGCTGTCCGGGCGCTGGCGCATGGCCACGATGAACATCGTCTTCGCCGCCATCCCCGCCCTGCTCTACCTCGTCGCCGGCCTGCCCGCGACATCGGGCGGGATGACCATCGGCACCCTCGTCGCGTTCACCGGCCTGCAGGCCACCCTGTTCCGGCCGCTGATGAGCCTGCTCGACGTGGGCGTGTCGGTCACCGGTTCGCTGGCGCTGTTCAGCCGCATCTTCGAATACCTCGACCTGACCGTCGAGATCGGCGAACCCGCGAAGCCGGTGCGGCTCGACCTCGAGCGCGTCGCCGGCGCCGTGCGGTTCGACGACGTCCGCTTCCGCTACGACGGCGCCGACCGGGACGCGCTGGCCGGCATCACCCTCGACGTGCCCGCCGGATCGCACGTCGCTCTTGTCGGCGAAACAGGTTCGGGCAAGACAACTCTCGGCTCACTCGTCGCCCGGCTGTACGACCCCACGTCGGGGCGGGTGACGATCGACGGCGTCGACGTGCGCGACCTGCCGCTCGCCGACATCGCGAGCCTGGTCGGGGTCGTCTCCCAGGAGACGTACCTGCTGCACGCCACGGTCCGGGAGAACCTGCGCCATGCCGAGCCCGACGCGACGGACGCCGAGATCGAGCAGGCCGCCCGCGCCGCGCACATCCACGAGCTCCTGTCCTCGTTGCCGGACGGCTACGACACCGTCGTCGGGGCGCGCGGACACCGCTTCTCCGGCGGCGAGAAGCAGCGCCTCGCCATCGCCCGCACCCTGCTGCGCGACCCGCGCATTCTGGTGCTCGACGAGGCGACGAGCGCGCTCGACAACGAGACCGAACGCGCGGTGCAGCAGGCCCTGGACGCGGCCCGCCGCGGCCGCACCACCCTCACCGTCGCGCACCGCCTCTCGACGATCCGCGACGCCGACACCATCGTCGTCCTCGACCGCGGCCGCATCGTGGAGCAGGGCAGCCACGACGAACTGCTCGCCCGCGGCGGCAGATACGCCGCGCTCGCGGCTCGCACGGCGCCACAGGAAGTCGGCGTGTAACCTCCCCGCGGATCAGCCGGAGACCGAGAGGATGCCGGTGCGCAGGCTCCGCACCGTCTCCGCCGCCGGCACCACGGCGGCACACCGCGCCGCGAGGTAGTGCAGCGCCTCGGAGTGCTCGCGCCGGGAGAAGTCCGCGACCCCGTCCGCGACGACGAAGACCTGCACGTCCTGCATGAATCCGTCCAGCGCGGTGCTCAGGCACCCGATGTGGGCGTAGACGCCGGTGACGACGAGTTGGTCCCGGCCCCACGCACGCATCCGCTCCCGTAGGTCGGTGCGGATGAACGCGCTGTAGCGCCACTTGGTGAGCCGCACGTCCTCCTCGCGCGGCGCGAGTTCGGCGACGACGGACGTCAGGGCCGGATCGTCGGCCAGGCCGGGACCCCAGAAATCGGTGAGCAGCGCCCGCTCGGCCGGATCCTGGTCGCCGGGCTGGGCGGTGTAGACGACGGGAATGCCCGCCTCGTACGCCGACTGCCGGATCGCGTCGATGTTCGGGACCACCGTCGCCAGCGGATCCGCCGCGCGGTCGAAGGCCCGCACGAAGTACTCCTGCATGTCGTGCACGAGCAGCACCGCCCGCCGCGGGTCGATGGTCCAGCCGACGGTGTTGACGGGCAGGTCGGTCGGCAGGGGATAGGACACGGACTTCGGCAGGGCCATAGCAGGATTCGCTTTCTGTGGTCGAGCGGGGCGGGATCAGTGCTGCAGGGTGGCGGCGAGCGCGCGACGCAGTCCGGCGCGGCTGGTCTTGCCCACCCCGGTGAGGGGGAAGGTGTCGACGAAGACCACCTTGTCGGGGATCTTGTACGCGGCCAGGCCCCGCTCCCGGAGGAAGGCTTTCAGCGCCGGGGCCTTCGGGGCCTCGCCGTCGGCGACGACGAACACACACGTGCGCTCCCCGAGGTAGGCGTCGGGCACGGCCACCACCGCGGCGTCCAGGACCCCGGGGTGGGCGAGCAGGTGGTTTTCCACCTCCTCGGCGGCGATCTTCTCCCCGCCCCGGTTGATCTGGTCCTTCGCGCGGCCCTCGACGACGACGTACCCGTCCTCGGTCAGCCGCACGAGATCGCCGGTGCGGTAGAACCCGTCGGGGGTGAACGCCGTCGCGTTGTGCCCGGGCGTGTCGTAGTAGCCGCGGATCGTGTAGGGACCGCGGGTGAGCAGGTGGCCCGTCGCGCCCGGGGCGACGGGACGGTCGGCGTCGTCGACCACTCGGATCTCGTCGTGCGGGCTGATCGGCCGGCCCTGTGTGCCGACGACGGTGGCCTCGGGGTCGTCGAGCCGGGTGTAGTTGACCAGGCCCTCGGCCATCCCGAACACCTGCTGCAGGGTGCAGCCGAGTTCGGGCGTCACGCGCGCGGCCGCCTCGCCGCCGAACTTCGCGCCCCCCACCTGCAGGACCTGCAGCGACGACAGGTCCCGGTCGATACGGGGCCGCGCCGACAACCACGCCAGTGCGAGCGGGGGCACGAGCGACGCCATGGTGACCCGCTCGCGCTCGATCAGCGCGAAGGCGGTGTCGGGGCTCGGGTCCGGAGCCAGCACGATCGTGCCACCGGCGTGCAGGACCCCGAGGATCCCGGGTGAGCTCATCGGGAAGTTGTGCGCCGCCGGCAGTACCACCAGCATCCGGGTGCCGGCGTCGACGCCGCAGATGCGGGCCGACTCGCGCACCGAGTACAGGTAGTCGGTGTGGGTGCGCGGGATCAGCTTCGGTGTTCCGCTGGTGCCGCCCGAGAGCTGCAGAAAGGCCACGGATTCCGGTTCGACATCGGCGAACTCGCCCGGCTCGCGCTCGCGCAGCGCGTCGAGCGGGGTGAACTCCTGGGCCTCCCCGGCGACGACCACGAGCGGCGGACGGTCGAGATCCGCGCACACCTGCCGGGCCAGGCCGCGGTAGTCGAATCCGCCGTGCTCGCCGGCGATCACGTACGCGGCGGCGTCGGTGAACCGGCAGAAGTACCCGATCTCGGCGCTGCGGTGCGCGGGCAGCGCGAACACCGGCAGCGCACCGAGACGGAACACCGCGAAAACCACCTCGGTGTACTCGACGATGTTGGGCAGCTGCACCAGCACCCGGTCGCCCGGCCGGACACCCGCGGCCGCGAGCCCGGTGGCGATCCGGTCCGCGGCGCCGGTGAGTTCGCGGTAGGTGATGCGGCGTTCGGTGCCGCGGGCGTCACGGCCCACCACGGCGACGCGCTCGCCGTGGCGGTCGGCCCGCACGGACAGGAACCGGACGAACGTCTCGTCCGTCCAGTAACCCGCGGCGCGGTAGAGGTCCGCGAACTCCTGTGGGTAACCGGCGGTGGCGGCCAGGGGAGCCCGGGGGGCGGCGATCGTCACGGAGTTCCTTTCGATCCGGTTCAGGCGCGCAGCGTCGCGCCGCCGTCGACGTACAGGGTCTGCATGGTGATGTGGCGGGCACGGTCGGAGAGCAGGAACTCGACGGCGTCCGCGATGTCGGCGGGGTCGGCGATGCGGCCCAGTGGAATTCCCACCTTGAACGATGCGGCGTCGCCGTCGATCGCGGTGCGGGCGCCCGCGTCGTCGGCCGGATCCGGCCACAGGGACCGTTGCATCGCCGTGTCCGTGGAGCCCGGGGCGACGACGTTGGCGCGGACCCCGAACCGGGCCAGCTCGAGGCCGAGCACACGAACGATCATGTGGGCGGCGGACTTCGACGCACCGTATGCGCCCATCCCGGCGCGGGGCACACCCGCCGAGTTGGAGCCGACCGTGACGATCGCCCCGCGGCGACGCTCGCGCATCCCGTGCCCGACGACGCGCAGCACGTTGATCAGACCGGTGACGTTCACGTCGAACATCCGCTGCCACTCGGCGGGATCGGAGTCGAGCACCGACCCGGTGGCGAAGACACCCGCGACGTGGGCCAGCGCATCGACCGGCCCGTGCTCGGCCTCCACTCGTGCGACCGCCTCGGCGACGCCGGCCGCGTCGCACACGTCGAGACCGTGCACGGAAGCGGCCACGTCGAGCAGCGCGGCGGTCTCGGCGAGGCCGTCGACATCCCGGTCGGCGAGGACGACGCGGTGCCCGGCCTTCGCGAGGGTGAGGGCGGTGGCGCGGCCGATGCCCTGGGCGGCGCCGACGACGAGGGTGACGGACCGGCTCACCGCCGCACCCCCAGCGCCTCGAGCACCGTGCCGAACTTCGTTGTGGTCTCCGCGAGTTCGTCGAGCGGATCCGATCCGGCGACGATGCCGCCACCCGCGTGGGTCGTGAGCGTGGTGCCGTCGGCGTCGAGGACGGCGCAGCGGATCGTCACCATCCATTCGCCGTCGCCGTCCCGGTCGGCCCAGCCGACGGCGCCGGCGTAGAAACCGCGGTCGCCCTCCAGTTCCTGGATCAGCGCCCGGGCGGGGGCGGTCGGCGTGCCGCAGATCGCGGGGGTCGGATGCACGGCCAGGGCGAGGTCGAGGGCGGAGACGGACCGGTCCCGCAACCGGCCCGAGATCGGGGTGCCCAGGTGCCAGAGCTGCCGGGTGCTCGTCAGGGTCGGCGAACCGGGGATGTCGAGGTCGGTGCACAGCGGTTCGAGGCTCGCGCGCAGGGCCTCGACGACGTGGGCGTGCTCGGCGAGATTCTTCTCCGACGCGGCGAGGCGCTGCGCGGTACGCCCGTCGACCTCGGTGTCCGGGTGCCGGGGCGCGGAACCGGCCAGCGGGTGACACGTGACGAGGTCGCCACGGCGCCGGACGAGCACCTCGGGGCTGGAGCCGACCAGGTGCCGGCCGGTCCACGCCCCGCCGGCGGCGGTGAGGTCGACGGCGAAACCGTTGCCGGCGGGATCGTTTCCGGCCAACCGGGCGAGCAGCGACGCCGGGTCGACGGGTGCGTCGGCCCGCAGGAGCAGCGCGCGGGCCAGCACCACCTTCGCCAGGTCGTCGGCCGGGTCGCGCAGTTGCCGCAGCGCCGTGGCCACCCGGTCGAGGTGTTCGTCCTCGGCGGGCAGTGTCGCGGCGATCCGCACGGGCGGCAGCGCGACGGTGACGTCCCCGACGGGGTCCGGCTGGTGCCGCAGCGCGACGGGCGCCGTGAGCGCGGCGCGGTGATCGGGGGCGAACGGTAGCGCGCCGACGACGGCCGCCACCGAGCCGGCGCGCAGCGCGGCCGCGGCCTCGCCGGCCGAGTCGAACCGGGCGTCGACGCCGTCCGCCACGACGGTGCCGTGCGGACGCGACAGCACGAACGGCCCGGCGGTGCCGATCTGCCGCGGGACGGCGGTACCGGGCGCGGCGACGGCCGGTGCTTGCATGTGCGCAGACCTCTCGTAGTGGTGACAGGGACGGTCGCGGTGCCGTGCACCCGACACACGAGAACATATACGGTTAGCCTAACCTTTGGTATCGTCACGTTTCGCGCCGGACCGGCTTCACCTCTCGTGATGGGATACGGCACAGTCGAATTCGACCGTAGAAAGGGGATCGATCGTGCCCACGTCCGGCCCGTCCACCTCGGCATTTCCGCTGACACGGGCCCAGTCCGGCGTATGGTTCGCCCAGCAGCTCGACCCCGCGAACCCCGTCTTCAACACCGCGGAATGCGTCGAACTCCGCGGCGACATCGACGTCGCTGCGGTGACGCGGGCGGCCCGGGAGACCGTCGCCGAAGCCGAGGTGCTCACCGCGGCCTTCGCCGTGGAGGCCGACGGATCGGTCCTCATCCGTCCCGGCGCGCACGAGGCGCCGGAGCCCGCCGTCGTCGATCTGCGCCGCGAGCCCGACCCGGAGGCGGCCGCCCGGCGATGGATGACCGGCGACCACACGCGCGTGCTGGATCCCGCCCGCGAACCGTGCCTGCGCGCCGCCGTGCTCCGTCTCGGCGACCGGCACGCCGTCCTCTACCTGTGCATCCACCACCTGGTGATCGATGCCTACGGCTTCGGCCTGCTCACCCGCCGCATCGCCGAGCGCTACACCGCCGATGTGCTCGGGCTGCCGGTCCCACCGGCCCGGTTCGCCCCGCTCGCCCCCGTCGTCGCCGAGGAGGCCGCCTACCGCGCGTCCGCGGACTTCGCGGCCGACCGGGACTTCTGGGCCGGCTACCTCGACGGCGCCGAGGACGCCGTCACCCTCGCCGACGGTCCCGGCGGCATCGCCGTCCGCTGCCGCGGCGTGCGCCTGACCCTGACCGCCCAACAGCAGCAGGGACTCTCGCGGATCGGCAAGGCCACCGGCGCGAGTTGGGGCGATGTCGTCACCGCCGCCGTCGCCGCGTTCCTGCGCGCCGCGACGGGACGCGGCGACGTGATCGTGGGATTCCCGGTGATGAACCGGCTCGGCAGCGCCGCGACGACCGTGCCGATGTCCGCGGTCAACGTCGTGCCGCTGCGCCTGCGTCCCGAACCCGCCCGCACCCTCGCCGATCTCGTCGGCGAGGTGCGTGCCACCGTGGCGGACTGCCGACCGCACCACCGCTACCGCGGCGAGGACATCCAGAACGACCTGCGCCTGCCGGCAGGCTCCCGGGGCGTCGTCGGGCCGTCCGTCAACGTCAAACCATTCGGCGATCGGCTGCGCTTCGCGGACCTGCACGCCGCGGTGCACTCCGTGGCCCGGGGCCCGCTGCAGGACTTCATGGTGACCGTGCGGCCGCTCGACCACATCGGTGGCCTCGAGGTCTGGGTGGACGCGGATGCCGACGCCTACACCGCCGACGACCTCGCGCGGCACGCCCGCCGGCTCGAACTGCTCCTCACCCAGGTCGCCGCGCTCGCCGATCCGCACCGGCCGCTGGCCCGGCTGCAGATCCTCGGCGCCGGCGAGCGCCGCCGCCTCCTCGTCGAGCGCAGCGGTGACGACCTTCCGGTGCCCACGGACCTCACGCTGCCGGACCTGCTGGCCGCGCAGGTGGCCCGTGACCCGGACGCACCCGCGGTGCGCGATGCCGCCACCGCCCTGACCTTCGGTGAACTGGCCGCGCGCTCGCGCCGGCTCGCCCGTCACCTCCTGAGCCTCGGGCTCGGTCCGCAGCGACGCGTCGCCGTCGCGCTGCCGCGCCGCGCCGACACGCTCGTCGCGCTGTTCGCCGTCCTCGAGGCCGGCGCCACGTGCGTCCCGCTGGACCCCGATCATCCCGCCGAGCGGCTCGCCCACGTGCTCACCGAGACCGCGCCCGGTGTCGTGCTCACCGGCGGCGACGGCGCCGCACGCATCGCCGAGATCTCCTGCACTGCGGGCCTGCCCGATCCGGTGAACCTCGACGGGCTGGACCTGTCCGGCTACGACGCCGAGCCGCTGACCCGCACCGAACGCGGCCGTCCGCTGCACGAGCTCGACGTCGCCTACGTCATCCACACCTCCGGTTCGACCGGCCGGCCCAAGGGCGTGGAGGTCCCGCACCGCGGCGCCGTCAACCTGTTCCACAGCCACCGCGAGCGCGTCTTCTCCCGCGCCCGCGCCGAGGCCGGCCGCGACCGCCTCCGGGTCGGGCACGCCTGGTCGTTCGCGTTCGACGCCTCGTGGGGCCCGCATCTGTGGCTGCTCGACGGACACGAGCTGCGCATCGTCCACGAGGCCACCCAGCGGGACCCGCACCGGCTCGCCGAACTCGCCCGCGACGAGGGCTGGCACTTCGTCGAACTGTCGCCCGCGCAACTCGAGCAGATCGTCGAGGCCGACCTGCTGCCCGCCGGTACCGTGCCGACCCTCGGCTTCGGTGGCGACGCCGTCACCGACACCCTGTGGCGGCGCCTGCGTGAGCGCGGCGCCGCCGCGTTCAACTTCTACGGCCCCACGGAGGGCACCGTCGACGTCCTCGTCGCCGAGGTGGGGGACGCGGCGGAACCCGTGATCGGCCGGCCGGTGGCGAACCTGCGCGCCTACGTGCTCGACGCCGCGCTGAACCCGGTCCCGGAGGGTGTGGACGGCGAACTGTACGTCGCCGGCCCCGGCGTGGTGCGTGGCTACCTCGGTGCGCCCGGCGTGACCGCGGCGCGGTTCGTGGCGAACCCGTTCGGCGGCAGCGAAAGCCGCATGTACCGCACCGGCGACGTGGTGCGGTGGACCGCGGACGGCCGCCTCGTCTACCGCGGCCGCCGGGACGACCAGGTCAAGATCCGCGGCTTCCGCGTCGAACTCGGCGAGGTCGAGGCGGCGCTGCAGGAGCTGCCCGGCGTCACGCGGGCCGTCGCCGTGGCGCGGCCCGACGCCACCGGCACCGCGCGGCTCGTCGCCTACCTGGTGGGCGGCGACGGCGACCCCGCGACGGCCCGCGAGCTCGTAGCGCGGCGGCTGCCGGCGCACATGGTGCCGTCGGCGTTCGTGTTCCTCGACGCGCTGCCGCTCACGTCCAACGGGAAGGTGGACCGCACGTCGCTGCCGGAACCGGACTTCGGGGCTCTCGTCGGCGGCCGCGCGGCCGCCACCGAACGCGAACGCGTGCTGTGCGCCGTGTTCGCGGACGTCCTGGGCCTCGACACCATCGGCGTCGACGACGACTTCTTCCTCCTCGGCGGTCACTCCCTCGCGGCGGCCAAGCTGATCGCGAAGGTCCGCGCCGCGCTCGGCGTGGAACTGCCGATCCGCACCGTCTTCGACCACCCGACCGTCGAGGCGCTCGCCGCGCAGTGCCCCGACGGTGCCGCGGCCCTGCGGATCCCGCTGCGTCCGGTCGAACGCGGCGACCGCGCACCGCTGTCGGCGGGGCAGCAGCGGCTGTGGTTCCAGTTCCGGCTCGAGGGTCCGAGCCCGACCTACAACGTCCCGCTGACGCTGCGCCTGCGCGGCGTCCCCGATCCGGCGGCGCTGCACGAAGCGGTGCGCGCGGTGCTGGACCGGCACGAGATCCTGCGCACCGTGCTCGAGGACCACGACGGCGTCGGCATGCAGCGCGTGCTCGCCGCCCCCGGCGTGCCGTTCACCGCCCGCACCGTCGCGGCGCCCGACCTGGACGCGGCGGTGGCGGCCGAGGCGCGGCACGCGTTCGACCTCGAACGCGAGATCCCGATCAGGGTGGCACTTTTCGGCGACGGAGCCGCGGAGGCCGTGCTGCTGGTGCTCGTGCACCACGTCGCCGCCGACGAGTTGTCCGCCCCGATCCTGCTGCGCGAGCTCGGCGCGGCCTACGCCGCCGCGGCCGCCGGGAGTTCCTGGACGCCGGCGCCGCTGCCGGTGCAGTACGCCGACTTCGCGGTGTGGCACCGCGAGATCCTCGGCGACGGAGAGGGACTCGCCGCCCGCCAGCTCGACTACTGGCGCGCCCGGCTCGACGGGATGCCGGAGGAACTCGATCTGCCCACCGACCGGCCCCGCGGCGCGACGGCCACGTTCGCGGGCGGCACGGTCGAGCGGACGGTCCCGCCGCACGTCGCCGACGCGCTGCGGGCCGTCGCGCGTGGCGCGGGCGCCACGATGTTCATGCTCGTGCACACCGCGGTCGCCGTCGCCCTCGCGCGCAGCGGGGCGGGGGAGGACCTCCCGATCGGCTCGCCCACCGCGGGCCGCCCCGCCGCCGAACTGGACGACCTCGTCGGGTTCTTCGTCAACATGGTGGTTCTGCGGACGGATCTGTCCGGCGATCCCACCCTCGCCGAACTGCTCGCCCGGGTCCGCAGCACCGACCTCGACGCCTACGCGAATCAGGACCTGCCGTTCGACCGGCTCGTCGAGGACCTCAACCCGTCCCGCAGCGCCGGCCGGCACCCGCTGTTCCAGGTGCTCGTGCAGCACCGCACCCCGCCGGTCGTCGACACCTTCGCCGGCCTGGAACCGCGGGTGTCCACCGTTGACACCGGCGCCGCCCTGTTCGACCTGACCTTCGACGTGGTCGAGGACGCGGGCGACGGCCTGCGGGTGCGGGTGGAGTACGCGCGGGACCTGTTCGACCCGGCCACCGCCGAGGCGCTCGCCGCCCGCGTCGTGCGCGCCTTCGAGGCGCTCGCGCAGGATCCGCAGACCCGGCTGTCCGCGCTCGACCTGCTCGCCGACGACGAACGCGACCGGCTCCGCTCCGGCAGCCCGTACGTATGTATGGACGACATCGAAGACGTCGGCGTGGACACCCTGGGCGGGCTGTTCAGCCGCCAGGCGCGGCGCACCCCGACCGCGACCGCGCTGGTCACGGCCACCGGGACGCTCACCTTCGAGGAACTGCACGCCCGTACCAGTCGGCTGGCGCGGCACCTGATCCGCCGTGGCGTGGGACCGGAGACGGTGGTCGGACTGATGCTGCCGCGCGGCACCGACGCGATCGTCGCGGCCCTCGCGGTGTGGCAGGCCGGCGGCGCCTACGTGCCGATCGATCCCGGGTACCCGCTCGAGCGCATCGAGCACCTGCTCGCCGACTCGAGGCCCGTCCTCGTCCTCGACGAGGACGCGCTCGCCGCGGTGGACCCCGCGCTGCCGGACACCCCGCTCGAGCCGGGCGAGCGTCTCGGCGCCGTCTCCGGCGACGGGGCGGCCTACGTGGTCTACACCTCCGGCTCGACCGGGCTCCCCAAGGGCGTCGTGGTGCCGCACCGCGGCGTCGTGAACCTGGTCGCGACCCAGCGGCGCCGCACCGTCGGCCGCGCCGAGGACCGGCCGCTGCGGGTGCTGCTGACCTACGCGCTGTCGTTCGACTCCTCGATCGACCCGCTGCTGTCCATGCTCGCCGGGCACACGCTGTACCTGCCGGACGCCGACCTGCTCGCCGACGCCGCCGCCACCGTCGCCTACGTGCGCACCCACCGCATCGACGCCGTCGACTGCGTACCGCTGCTCATGACCGAACTGCTCGCCGCCGGCCTGTGCGAGCCCGCGGCGCCGCACCGCCCGGGCCTGCTCGCCGTCGGCGGCGAGGCCGTGTCCGCGGACCTGTGGTCGGCGCTCGGCGCGTTCGACGGGGTGCGGGCGCTGAACATGTACGGCCCCACCGAATGCACGGTCGACGCCACGGTCGCCGAGATCCGCGGAGCGCGCCCGCACATCGGGGCCCCGATCGACGGCGCCCGGGTGTACGTGCTCGACGAGCGCCTGCGCCTCGTGCCGGCGGGCGTGGCCGGGGAGCTGTACGTCGGCGGGCCCGGCGTGACCCGCGGCTACCTGAACCGCCCGGGTCCGAGTGCCGCACGCTACGTGGCCGATCCGTTCGGTGCTTCCGGAACCCGGCTCTACCGCACCGGCGATCGGGTGCGGTGGATCGACGCGGGCGGCGACCGTCCGGTCCTCGAATATCTCGGCCGCAGCGACGATCAGGTCAAGATCCGCGGGTTCCGCATCGAGCTCGGCGAGATCGAGGCCGCGCTGTCGGCGCACCCGGCGGTCGCGGGCTGCGTGGTCGTGGCCCGGGAGGACGAGCCGGGCCGCCGCCGGCTCGTCGGCTATGTCGCCGGCGCCGGAGCAGATCCGGAAGTGTTGCGGCAGCACGTGTCCCGCCGTCTGCCCGAGCACATGGTGCCGGCCGCGATCGTGGTGCTCGACGAGTTCCCGGTCACCCCCAACGGCAAGGTCGATCGGCGGGCGCTGCCCGCCCCGGTGTTCGCGTCCGCCGGGGCGTCCCGGGCCCCGGCGAACGATCTCGAGCGGCGCCTGTGCGCGGTGGTGGCCGAGGTGCTGCGCCTCGACGCGATCGGACCCGACGACGACTTCTTCTCCCTCGGCGGTGATTCCATCGTCTCGATCCAGCTCGTGTCGAGAGCCCGGGCGGCGGGACTGCGCTTCGCCGCCCGCGACGTCTTCGAGCACCGCACCCCGGCGGGGCTGGCCCGTATCGTGCAGGTCGACACGGCACCGGACGCGACGGAACGCACCGCCGCCCTGGGCCTCGTCCCGGCGACCCCGATCGTGCACGACCTCCTCGACCGCGGCGGCCCCTACCGTAGATTCGCCCAGACCCGGCTGCTGATCGCACCCCCCGGACTCGACGTCGCCACCCTGGTCGGCGCGGTGGGCCGGGTGCTTGCGGGGCACGACGCCCTGCGTGCCGTGTTCGGTCCGGCGGCAAGGACATTCGACGTCCGTGCCGCGGACGTCGTCGATCCGGCCGCGCTTGTCAGACGGGTGGACGTCCGGGGACTCGACGAGCGGGCCCGCTCGTCGGTGCTGGCCGAGGAGACCGACGTCGCCTGTGCCGCCCTGGATCCCGAGACCGGTGACATGATGCGGGTGGTCTTCTTCGACGCCGGGCCGGGCCGTCCGGGCCGGATCCTGATGGTGGTGCATCACCTGGTGATGGACGGGGTCTCGTGGCGGATCCTGGTCCCGGACCTGGCCGTCGCGTGCGAGGGCGCCGAACCGGCCGGCGGGGGAACGCCGCTGCGGGCGTGGGCGCGGGGGGTTCTCGACCAGGCTCCGGCGCGGCGCGGCGAACTGGGGTTATGGCACCGCGCCCTCGAACCGTCCGGATGCGTGCGGATCGCGGGGCGGCGGGTGGATCCCGTCCGCGACACGATGGCGACGGTCTCGCGGGTGCAGGTGCAGGTCCCGGCGTCGGTGACCGAGGCGCTGCTGACGACGGTGCCGGAGCGCTTCCGCGCCGGCGTCGACGACGTGCTGCTCACCGCGCTGGCGCTGACGGTCGGCCGGGTGTGCGGCGGCGGGGCGGTCCCGGTGGACCGGGAGGGGCACGGACGCGAGGAGCAGGTGGTGCCCGGCGCCGACCTGTCCCGCACCGTCGGCTGGTTCACCACCCTGTATCCGGTCCGCCTCGACGTCTCCGGGGTGGATCTCGCCGAGGCGTTCGCCGGCGGCGACTGCGCCGGGGTGGCGCTCAAGCTCGTCAAGGAGCAACTGCGGGAGATCCCGGACAACGGAATCGGATTCGGCATGCTTCGTCACCTAGACCCCGAGTCCGGGACCGAACTCGGGGCCGCACCGGCCCCGGAGATCGGGTTCAACTACCTCGGCCGGCTGACCCTCGGCGAGGGGGACGGCGGACCATGGACGGCTGCTCCGGAGGCCGGCGTGCTCGGCGGCACCACCGACGAGGCGATGCCGGTGAGCCACGCGATCGAGGTCGGCGCCGTCACCGAGGAGACGCCGGCCGGACCGGTGCTCCGCGCGACATGGGGTTACGCCACCGGCGTCGTGACGCCGTCCGTCGTCGCCGAGTTGGCGCACGGCTGGGTCGCGGCGCTGTGTGCGCTCGCCGACCACGCCGCGCGCGACGACGCCGGTGGCTTCACCCCCTCCGATCTGACGCTGAGCGACCTCGACCAGTCCGAAATCGACGAGTTCGCCCTGGAGTTCGGGTGAGTTTCTCTGCACTGGGCAAGGAGGCGCGCCGCATCACTGATTCGGACGGTCGACAGCGGAGTAGCGGCTTGCCCTTCGATCGCCCCGCCGATCGACCGCAGATGCTGCCGGAACGTGAGTTCTGTGTCCGACTCTCGGACTCGGCAACGTCGCCGGCGCGGTCCGGCGGGACGGCCAGGACACCGTCTTTCCTGAGGCGTCAATGCGCTCCGGAACCGCGTAGGCCACGGAGCAGTGGTCGGGGCCCTACAGGGGCAGGGGACGGTTGTCCACCACGCTTTTCATGACGAGAGTGGAGCTGAGGCGCCCGACGCCGGGGAGGGTGGCGAGGGATTCGTCGTAGAGCTTTTGAAAGGCGGGCAGGTCGCGGGTGATTACCCGCAGGAGGTAGTCGGGGTCGCCGAACAGTCGTTGCGCCTGCAGGACATGGGGTATGGCGGCGACGGCCGGTTCGAATGCCTCGAGGGTGTCGCGGTCGACGGTGCGCATGGTGACGAAGACGAGTGCCTCGAACGTCAGGCCCAGGGCGCCGGCGTCGAGCTGGGCGCGGTAACCGGTGATCGCGCCGGAGCTCTCCAGCGCGCGTAGGCGGCGGTGACAGGGCGAGATGCTGAGCTGGACCCGATCGGCGAGTTCGGTGACGGTGAGCCGCCCGTCTCGTTGGAGCTCGGCAAGGATCTTCTTGTCGACGTTGTCCATGTGGAAGATTTTCCCCCAAAAGTCCGGTTGTTGTGAAATCTATGGGAACGAATTCCAGGTCGATCTCCCTAATCTCTCTATCGGGAACCGCCAGGCGTCCTGGCGGTCCGAGAGCGTGAAGGATGAGTGAGGTCATGGCGGTCGGTACCGTTGCCGCGTTCTGGGCGGTGTCGTTTCTGTTCGTGCTGACGCCGGGGGCGGATTGGGCGTACGCGATCGTGGCGGGGCTGCGGCACCGCACCGTGGTGCCCGCGGTCGGTGGGATGTTGTCGGGGCATCTGGCAATGACCGCGGTGGTGGCGACCGGCGTCGCGGCGCTGGTGGCCCGTTCGCCGTGGGTGCTGACCGCGTTGACGGCGGTCGGGGCGGCGTACCTGGTGTGGCTGGGGATCACGATGCTCGTCAAGCCCTCGGCTCTGCCGCAGGCCGGGGCGGAGCAGGCACCGGAATCGTGGGTGCGGCAGGCGGTCAAGGGTCTGGGGACCAGCGGGCTGAATCCGAAGGTGCTTCTGCTGTTCCTGGCGCTGTTGCCACAGTTCACCGACACGGACGCGCGGTGGCCCCTCGCGGTGCAGATCGTGCTGCTGGGTGTGGTGCACACGGTCAGCTGCGCGGTGGTCTACACGGGGGTGGGGACGGGGG
>NZ_JAALEH010000111.1:0-15914 GCF_011058195.1 Rhodococcus sp. 14C212
CCGCCCGGCCCACCCACCGCGCACCCCGTCGCCGCAAGCAGGCCCAGGTGCGGCCGCGGGTGCAGTGGATGCTCGATTCGATGACCGCCTCCGCCGCGTTCGTCCGCAACGGACGCATGGACATCCTCGCCACCAACGCGCTCGGCCGCGCGCTGTACTCGCCGCTGTTCACCGACGACCGCAGACCCGCCAACATCGCCCGATTCCAGTTCCTCGACCCCGGCGCCCAGGACTACTTCCCGGACTGGGACGGGGCCGCCAACGTGACCGTGGCGCTGTTGCGCGCCGAGGCCGGCCGCGACCCGCACAACAAGGACCTGCGCCAGCTCGTCGGTGAACTCTCCACGCTCAGCGACGAATTCCGCGCCCGGTGGGCAGCACACAACGTCCGCATCCACCACGCCGGGAACAAGCAGTTCAACCACCCGGTGGTCGGGCCCCTCGACCTCGTGTACCACTCCCTGGACCTGGCCGCGGACGACGACTGGGTCCTGGATCTGACCATCTACACCGCCGAACCCGGAACCGCCTCCGAGGACCGGCTCAAGCTTCTCGCCAGCTGGGCCGCCACCCATCTCCCTGATCTCTCCGCCACCGAACCGTCGGGCTGAGACGGTCCTTCACCTACTGCGGGGGTGGTCGATGCCCCTGGGGTGGCGGGTGATGACCACACGAAAGTCACACCGCTGGTCAGCGGCGTGCCCGAGCACTGTTCACCCGAAGGAGAGCCGATTGGGTTTCACTTCAACAGGTTTGGTTCATCACTCGGATGCGCTCGGTGAGTACATCTCGCGGGCGTTCACCGACGCACTGACCGAACCGGGCATCGCCGGCGGGCTGCCTCAGGCGCCGGTGCTCGGCCCGCGGAGGTATCTGCCGAGGTAACTCTCGTCGAGGGCGAGTGCTTTGGTGATCGTCGCGGCACCCACGATCACCAGCGACAGCACGAACAGCCAGCTGATCGAGGTGAACACCACCCCCAGGGGACCGAACTTCGCCTCTGCTGTGGCTGTGAACCTCGGCAGCACGATCCGACCTGCGGCACGGACCATTGTGAGGCCCGACGCGGTGAGCATCCCGGTGGCCCACAGCACGCGACCGGACAACGCACCCTTGGTGAGCAGATGCGGGCACACGGTCCACACGGCCATCCACACCGCCAGTTCGCCGAGGATCGCCAGCGGTCTGCCGACGTACTGCAGCCCGGACACCTGCCGGATCACGCCGATCAGCGCAGTCGACGCTGCGATCAAGAGGAGGACCACCAGCCACCGCCAGGCGTCGCGGGCGCTGATCGACGGCACGTTCCAGATCTTTCCGTAGATCCGTGCCAGCGTCCGGGTGAATGATGTGCCGCTGATGACGACCAGCAGCAACCCCAGGACACCGAATGCCGCGAAGGACGGGTCAGCGGCGGTGAATACGCTGGTCCCGGTCGGCAGAGCGGTCGAGTCGAGACCGAGTTGGTCCTCGATTGCGCGGGTGGCGAGATCCCAGTTACTGAAGATCGAGGCGGCGATGATCAATGGCAGCACCGAGGTGAAGATCTTGGCTGCGAGGCTCATCGATCGGTCGGCGAGCTCGATGTCGATGAGCCCGTCGATGACGCGCCGGACCGTCCGTCCCGGTGGTGTTCCCTGCAACCAGCCGTTCGCGGATTCGGTACGCGCGGCGAGGGCTTCTCGGCCCAATGCGACTGACAGTTTGGTTGGACGCACAGAGTCGACTCAACCCCACGATCAGGTGTTTGTCACCGCACCATCCGGCTCGGACTCCGGGATCCGAACCGGGCGGTGTGAGGGCGGCATGCCACCTCCCGCAATCGAATCGCCGTCCACCCAGCGTTGATCTTGGTCGCCCCCATCCCCCGGGCCGGCGCCCGGTCCCGTCGGGCGGCTCCTCACGGAGGTCACCGACGCCGATCCTCTTGTTCCAAGGCGTGACGCCGCGGGCCTGCGGGGCGGATAATGGCGGCGGGTGATCGGTGCTGGGCCGAGTCGAGGGCGGTCGGCATGCAGTGGCAGCAGCGTTGGGCGGTCGAGGGTGTGCAGACCGGGGTTCTGATCGTGCGGTCTCTGGTCGCGGAGGCGCTCGACGAGGTCCCCGCGGGAGTCGCACTGCGCGATGTTGCGCTGACCGACGATCTTCGGTGCCGCTACGAGCATGCCCGCCGGTTGCTGGCCCGTGCGGTGGCCGAGGCCCGGGCGCTCGGTGTGGTCGTGGCCCCGCTCCCCGAACTCGACCCGGACCGGCTTTACCGGGCGCTGCGGCCGAGTGAGTCGGGGACGAATTAGAGCACCTGCCGGTCGGCCGGAGCCGACGGATTTCCGGCGCGGGAAGGGCGCCGAGGGTCGGTCTTCGGTGGTCGGTATTCGCCGGCGCACCCCGATCACCGCGGAGCAACTGGGGCGGCTACTGGGGCAAGCAAGGCACCGAGCTGCTCGACCACCGCCTCGCCGTGTACGACGCGGAGCAGCGGATGGTTCTCGGGGCCAATACCTATCGGCGCTTCGTGCGACTGCCGGCTTCGAGCACCGAGGAGTCCGGCGTGAACGATCCATGGGTCACCCGGATGAGGAACATGCCGGCAACGGTGGTGTCGACGACATTCGCTCCGGCTCTGATCGCGCCGGCGCTCCTCGGTCTCGTCGGGGCGGTCGCCGCAGTGTTCTTCCCGGCACAGCCGACCCGGGAGCGGCGCGGGCGTCGTGTTGACGGTTTCGGGCGCTTTGCGCAGATGGGAGGCGTACGATCAGTGCGCTCGACCCGTCGAGGGCCGAGGCAGCAGGGATACGAGATGAGCATGCCGGGTTCCGGTGCCGACCCCGTCACGGTGGATCGGCTGGTCGCCGAGTTCGGCGACGATGTGCCACGAGCGGTCGTCGAGGCCGTGGTGGTAGCTGGTGTCGATGATCTGAGCGGGGTTCCGGAGCCGGATCTGCCGGAACTCGGAGAACGACTCGCCCGTCAGCGGTTGCTGAATCTGGTGAAGTCGCGAACGACGGCGGTGCCGTAACGACGGTATCGCTGCAGCACCGTCCCGCAGTTCCCACAGCCGACGGCGTCGACGCCGTCGGCCCGGTCGAGGAGGTTCATGTCATGGATTCGTTCTGGGATTACGTGTGGTACACGATCGTCGTGTTCGCCTTCGTGGCGTATCTGATGGTGCTGTTCCAGATTCTCGTCGATCTGTTCCGCGATCCCGCCGTCTCCGGCTTCGTCAAGGCGGTGTGGGTGATCGTGCTGGTGCTCTTCCCGTACATCAGCGCGCTGGTCTACCTGATCGTCCGTGGTCGAGGCATGGCGCTGCGGGCGCAGCAGGCACAAGCGCACACCAAGCAGGCCACCGACGAGTACATCCGGAAGGTGGCGGTGGGCAAGTCGCCGGCCGAGCAGATCGCCGACGCGAAGGCACTGCTCGACTCGGGTGCGATCACCGCCGCGGAGTTCGAGCAACTCAAGGCCCACGCGCTCGGGCAGGGCGCCGCCGGGCGTGACGGCGTGCCCGTCGGCTGACCTGTCGCCCGGGTGCGGGCATCGGTGCGATGACCTGCCGCCAGGTGGGCAAGAGAACGGGTGCACCTTCTGCCCGTCGTCCCGCCGACCTGGCGACCTGCTGTCAGCCCCGGGGTGCCCGGCGTCCCGGGTCGTCCGCATGAGCCGACACGTCCTGATTCGTCACCGCTGTGCGCGGTCCCGCCAGCAGATCCCGCCATCCGACGAGCACCTTGTGCACGTTTTCGGCGCCGTGCAGCGGCTCGGGTGGTGCGGGCAGGTCGGCGGGGTAGAGGAGAAACGGGGTGCTCTGCGGTCCGCCCATGCCGCCGTGCGACCCGACCTGCTCCTCGAACGCCGCGACCTCGTCGGTGTCGGGCCAGTACGTGCCGCCGACCATGATGTCGGCGACGTTGTCGAAGGTGTCGGTGCGTCGCACCTTCGCCAGCGCGTCGGGGCCCATCACCGCGAGGGGGTTTCGGCCGGTGACCTCGCCGGTGGTCACGTCGACCTGCCCGTGGGGTCCGAGCACCACGGACCCGCCGGGGGCGGCCACGAGCAGGAACCCGATCCCGGGATGCTCGCGGAGCCCGGTGAGCAGCCCAGGGTGGGCGGCCTCGATGGTGTTGACGTCGGCGCGTCCGGGCAGGTGCGGGAAGTAGATCAGACCGAGGTTGCCCGAGCCGAGCACGATCGGTTCGCCTGCCTGGGCGTGGGCCTCCTCGCCGGCGGTCGACGCGTGCATGCTGGCTGCGGCGTAGGCGCGCCCCTCCGCGCCGGGCGGCGCGGAGGTATCGGAGTCGCGCTCGTACCGGTGACGGCCCACCGCGGCCGGATCGCCCTGCGCGACCAGCCGGATGACCAACTGCCGCAGCGTTTCTCCGTAGCGTTGCAGGAAGGTCGCGCCCTGACTCTGCCCGTGGTCCGAGAGCACGACGGCGCGGTAGGGCCGATCGGCCTGCTCCATCACAGCGAGCAGCATCTCGACGATCTCGTCGAGTTTGGTCAGCACCGCCAGGGTCTCGGGCCTGGAGATGCCGGAGTGGTGCGAGACCTCGTCGTAACCGATCAGGTCGACGTAGACGACGCTGCGCCCCTTGATCAGATCACCGACCACCGCGGCGGCGGCGACGTCGGTGGCGAGCACGGTCGCGAACGCCCGCACGAACGGATACATCCCGCCCCGCGGCACCCGCGGCTGGATGTCCTTTCGCTTCTGCCGCAGTGACTGGCGTACTTCCCGTTGCAGTTCCGCGAACATCCGGATGAACGTGCGCAGCGCGCTCGCCGGGTCGGCGAAATAGTCGCTGTAGCCGGCACCGCCGCCGAGGCGGGCACCGCGCATGCGGCTGACGACGAGCACGTTGTCGTGCGCGCCGCCGGTGAACAGGTTGCCGCGGCTCGTACCGTCGTGCGCGAGCAGACTGGGGATCTCGGCTCGTTCGAGTTCGCGCTGTTCGTTGTCGGCCGGGTTGCTGAACACCGAGATGCGCTCGGTCGTCTTGTCGTACCAGCGGAACGCCGGCACGTTGTGGTTGGAGCCGTGCAGCACGCCCAGCTGGGTCGCACCGGTCTGACTGCTCCAGTCGGTGTGCCACGGCACCAGCCGGTGGGACTCGCGCACCAACTTCGCCAGCCCAGGGGTGACACCGTCGGCGATCGCGCGCCGCAGTACGTCGTAACCGAGGCCGTCGATCTGAATGCACAACAGCCCCGGGGACGCCTCCACGAGCGCGGCGTTGCGACGCAACCGGAACCGCTGCCGGCGCATCAGCATCAACCGGTACGCGGTATCGGAACGGGACGCGATCGCGCCCGAGACCACGGAGGTGAACAGCGAGAGCAGCGCCGCGAGGAAGACCGCATCGCGCGGCTGGTCCACCGTCGCGACCGGCACCAAATACAGCGCCAACAGCATGATCACACCGCCGGCGAGGAACACCCCGACGAACAGCAGCACCGGCCCGATCCACGACATGAACCGCATCATCACAGGCCACAGCGCCGCGTTCAGGAGGCCGAACACCAACGCGAGCACCAACGCGGCAGGGAGCGTCGGTAGCGGAGCAAAGCCCGACCGGTCCAGGGTGATGCCGCCGAGGATGCGGTCGAGCACGAGGAGCGCGAGCGCCGACGACCCCCACAGCACGAGGAACTCGACGAGCACCCGCACCACGCCGCCCACCGTGCGCATCGCACCCCCTTCCCTCATCTGGAATCGTAAGGGTCGTGAACGCGACGCCGGGTCCGAATACCGCCGCATCCGGTATGCGTTGGCTCGGGCATGCCAGCGCGCTGATCGTGGACCGCGGGACGGTCGTCCTGACCGATCCGGTGCTGACCGACCGCGTCGCGCACCTGCGCCGCCGCCGGGGGCCCACCCCGAGCGGACCGCACGTGCGCAACCCGGACGTGGTCCTGCTCTCGCACCTGCACGCCGACCACACCCACCTGCCGTCGCTGCGGCTGCTCGATCCGGACGTTCCGATCGTGGTCCCGTGGCGGGCGATCGACGGCCTGCCCGCACTGCGCCGATTCGCCGACCGTCTGGTGCCGCTGCGGCCCGGCGACGAGACACGGATCGGCACGGTCACCGTGCGCGCCGTGCCCGCCGACCACGACGGCCGACGCTGGCGGCGCGGACCGGAACTCGCGCCGGCGATCGGGTACGTCGTCGAGGGTGACCGGCGAACCTACTTCGCCGGCGACACCGACCTGTACCCGGACCTCGCCGACCACGTCGGCGCGGTGGACCTCGCGCTGTTACCCGTCGGCGGCTGGGGTCCGACCCTCGGCAACGGCCACCTCGACCCGGCTCGGGCCGCGATCGTCGCACGGCTGGTGGAGGCGGGCCTGGCAGTGCCGATCCACTACGGCACGATGTGGCCGATCGGCCTCGACGCCGTGCGCCCCCGGTTGTTCTTCGGCCCCGGCGCCGAGTTCGTCCACCACGCCGAGCGCGAGGGGGTCGTTGCCGTGGAGTTGCAGCCAGGTGGCGAACTCGGCGAACCGGACACCGGTCCCGGTTCGCCGAAAACACGTTCCGTATGAACTCGGATGCCCCGAACCCCCTCGTTCGCGAGCGTAGGCAGGCAACCGGCGGCCTCTGCATATCCCACATCGCGGGGATGAACGGGGCACTGAGGACGAGCCCGACGGTGACGTCCCGGTGGCGACACCACTGCCGCTACGCGCGTTCGGTCCGCGGCGCGTGGGAACCGTCGCCGAGGTCGCGACGGGCGGACCTTTCGATCAACAGCGGCACGAAGGCTCGGATCTTCGCATCGGCGAACCGCTTCTCGGCGGTCCGCACGGCGATGTCGATGTCGGTGGACGGGACGGCGGGAAAGCAGGCGACGAGTCGCGCGACGACCAGCTCGATCTGCAGCATCTCGTCCTCGCCCGGCGGGGGACGAGGAACCCGGGCCGTAATGGGGGCGTCGTCGGTCATGATACGGACCCTTCCTCCGAACTGTGCGCCGGCGCCGCGCTCTCGGACCCAGCTCTCGACTCACGACTCGGGCGTGAAAAGCCCACGACTCGCACGCCTTCGGGGAACGGGGACGGCGGGCGCGCTGCACGGCGCGCACCGCCCCCGATCGGTGGTACTCGGCTCAGTAGTAGTCGGCTCGCGGGTTCCAGGTCGAGACCGCCCAGATCACCACCACGTCGAGCGCGATGATCAGCACCGACCACCACGGGTAGTACGGCAACCACATGAAATTCGCGAGGATCGACAGCGCGGCGATGACGATTGCCGACACCCGTGCCCACGTCGCGCCGGTGATCAAGGCAATGCCCACCACCACCATCACGACACCGAAGACGATGTGGATCCACCCCCACGTGGTGAAGTCGAACTTGAACGTGTACTCCTGCCCCTGGACGAACAGCTCGTCCTCGGCCACTGCGGCGATTCCCTGGAAGAACTGCAGGATCCCGATGGTGGCCATGATGACCGCGGCCCCGATCGATGTCCCGGCGGCAATGCCCTGCTTGACCGACATGCCTTCATCGGTCCGCATACTCTGAGACATGGTGCTCCCCTTCCGCGTCCAAACCGGCAATTGCCAGTGTGCGCCGCGGTACTCGTCCTCGGCAGGGCCTTTGGACCATTTCGCCCTTTCGGTTCGATTACGACACATGCGGCCGCGGATGGAGGTCCGGGTGCATGTCGACGTGCCACTCGGGAAGCGGAACGGTCCAGGACCGACGGCGCTGGGTCACGATCCCGAGACCCCGTGCCGGGCAAGCACATCCCACGCCGGATCGCCGGGACCAATGTCGTACGTGCACTCCCCGGTGCGCGGGTCCGGCACGAACGCCCACAGCAACGCGCCGGCGGCGCCGGCCTCGCGGTAGCCGGTCAGGGCCGCGTCCACACGCTGGGCCCGTTCGGTCAGCGGCAGGCAACTGCCGGCCTCGACGCCCAGCTCGGCCACCAGGATCGGCTTGGTCACCTGCCCGAGCCGCACCGGCAGCCACGCCGCCGCGTCGTAGTCGTGATACTGCAGCACGTCCACGTACGGCGACTTCGCGAGCTGCGCGTAGCCGTCCCCGGCGCTGCCGCACTGGTCACCGCCGATCAGGCCGAGGGTGATCGGGTGCCGCGGATCGGTCTCCCGCACGATCCGCCCGACCGCGTCGGTCCACGACCGCAGCAGCTGCGCCGAGTCGGCCGGGCACGAACGCCGCGACAGGCTGCACGCCTCGTCGCCGCACACGCCCGGCTCGGGCTCGCCCAGCAGGTCCCACGCGGCGAGCGCCGGTGAGACCCGCCATCGGTCCACGGCCAGCCGCACCCAGTCGCGGTAGCTGACCGCGAACGGGGCCCGGCGCGTGGTCCAGCCGTGCTCGTACCAGGCGCGGTCCTTGTACAGCTCGTTGCCGCACGCGCCGTCCTGCGGGGACAGCACCGGCATCACGAGCTGTCCGTGCCGCTCGGCGGCGGCGAACACGGCGTCGATCGCCGCGAAGTCCAGCGTCCCGGTGACGCGGTTCAACGCCAGCGCCTGAAAGGCGTTGAACCGCGTCAGCGACGACGGCGGCAGCGACGAGAAGTACACGTCCAGGTCCACCTGCGCGCCGCAGCCGCCGTTGACGTCCCAGTCGGAGGCGAGCTGATAGGCGTTGAGCCCGGTCGGCCACCACGGCTTCCCGTCCAGAATCAGGCCACGGCCGTCGACCGTGACACGCGCCGGCGGCGGCGGTGGCCGGTCCGGCGGCGGTGGGGACGCGCACGCGGCCGCGCCGACCAGACAGGCGACGACGACGGCGGCTGCACGCATGCGCGAACGGTAGTCCCTGCCCGACCGGACGGGAAGGCGGGTGGCCACGGCGCGCACGTCGGCGGGTCGGGTGAGTTCGTGGCCCACCGCTCCCCGCCGCGGCGCCCGTCCCGGTATCCAGCCCGATCGTTGCCGACGATGACCGTCCCACTCGTCCCAGGCGGCCGCGCCGGCGTCCTCCCACCTTGGTGGACCCGACCGTGAACCCGACGCGCCGGCAGCATACTCAGAACCAGGAAGACCCGCGACGGTCACGTGCACCACGCCGAGGGGCGCATCCTCCGACGGGCACGCAGCGTGACTGCGCACGCGCCCGAGAGGAGCATCAGCCGTGAATGACGAGACACAACGCGCGACAGAAGGCAGCGGGACGGTCTCCGTCACGTGGGAGAACTACCCCCGTGCCAACTGCCATGCCTCATTTCAGGCAACCGTGGAGAATGGCGGGTTCGGCAGGTTCCACCATGTCAGGGAGCTCGCACCGTCGGCGAAGTCCAGTTGGGCATCGGGGAGAATCGGGACACGCTCTACTCATTGGGCGTCTTCGATCTGACCGAGCCGGTGACCATCACGAAGCCCGAGACCGGTGGCCGGTACCAGTCGATGCTCGTCCAAAATGAAGACCAGTATCTGAAGCTGAGCACCACAAGGCCCGGCAAGTACACGATCACGCGAGAGCAAGCAGGCACGCGCTACATCGGGGTGAATTTTCGCACTTTCGTGGACCCGAACGACCCGGTCGATGTGAGGCAAGTCCAAGAACTCCAGAACGAGATCGTGGTAGAGCAAGCATCGGCCGGCTCGTTCGAGATCCCCAACTGGGACAGGGAATCGTACCGACGTGTCGACGCGGCGTTCAGGACCCTCTATTACACGATGGACGACTGGTCGAATGCGTTCGGTGACGTCGACCAGGTCGACCCCGTGAAGTTCTACGTCGCCAGCGCTTCAGGGTGGACCGGAGTTCCCGAACCGTCCGAGGCGCTGATCCTCCAAGGCGCCCCGTCCCGGAATGACGGTAAGACGCCACACACGCTCACCGTGCGAGACGTTCCGGTCGACGGGTTCTGGTCGGTCACCGTCTACGACCGTGACCTGGCCATCGTCAAGAACAGCTACGACGCCTATATCGTGAACAGCGTCACCGCAGAGCCGAACGATGACGGCAGCGTCACGATCCACTTCGACGGTGATCCGGACCAGCCGAACTTCATCTATATCCCCGAGGGATGGCGCTACCTCGTCCGGCTCTACGGAACACGCGAGGCGATTGTCGACGGGAGTTTCCAGTTCCCCGAGCCACAGCCCGTGGCGTGAGGCACGGTCGCAGCCACTAGGCGATCCTGCGTCGGTAGGTGACCATGGCGAAGATGTACGCGACGATCAGGATGCCGACACACCAGGCGAGGGCGATCCAGATGTCGGCGCCGACCGGCTGCTGTGTGAACAGGTCGCGGATGGCGTTGACGAGGGACGTCACCGGCTGGTGCTCGGCGAAGGCGCGCACCGGGCCGGGCATGGTGTCGGTGGGCACGAATGCCGAGCTGATGAACGGTAGGAAGATGAGCGGGTAGGAGAACGCGATCGCGCCGTCCGCGGACTTCGCTGAGAGACCGGGGATTACGGCGATCCACGTCAACGCCAGGGTGAACAGGATCAGCATGCCGGCGACCGCGAGCCACGCCGACACGCCCGCCCCCGAGCGGAAGCCCATGAGGAGGGCAACGAGCACGACGACCACGAGCGAGACCAGATTGGCGACCAGCGAGGTCCCCACGTGCGCCCACAGGACGGACGAGCGTGCGATGGGCATGGACTGGAATCGCTCGAAGATGCCGCTCTTCATGTCCAGGAAGAGCCGGAATGCGGTGTAGGAGATGCCCGAAGCAATCGTGATGAGCAGAATGCCGGGCAGCAGGTAGTTCACATACGAATCCGAGCCTGAGTCGATCGCGCCGCCGAACACGTAGACGAACAGCAGCAGGAAGGCGATCGGCATGATCGTGGTCGTGACGATGGTGTCCGGGCTGCGCGTGATGTGCCGCAGGGATCGTTTCAGCAGGACGGCGGTGTCGCGGGAGAAGTGCTTGGTCATCGGTGTTCCTTACTCGTCCGTGGCGACGCTGCGGCAGTGCCGGCGTCGCCGTCCTTGCCGTCGTCACCGACGAGGGCAAGGAAGACATCTTCGAGTGTCGGCTGCTTTTCGACGTATTCGACCTTGGCGGGCGGGAGCAGCTGCTTGAGTTCGGTGAGGGTGCCGTTCACGATGATCCGGCCCTCGTGGAGGATCGCGATTCGGTCGGCGAGTTGTTCGGCCTCGTCCAGGTACTGTGTCGTGAGCAGCACCGTCGTGCCGTGCTCGGCGAGTTCCTCGACGGCGTGCCACACCTCGAGGCGCGCCTGGGGGTCGAGTCCGGTCGTCGGCTCGTCGAGGAAGATGACCGGCGGATCCCCGATGAGGCTCATCGCGATGTCGAGGCGGCGGCGCATGCCACCGGAATACGTCGACACCTTCCGCGCGGCCGCGTCGGTCAGCGAGAATCGCTCGAGCAGGTCATCCGCGATCCTGCCCGGGTCCTCGAGGTGCCGTAGCTGGGCGACCAGCACGAGGTTCTCGCGCCCGCTGAGGAGTTCGTCGACGGCGGCGAACTGTCCCGTGAGGCTGATGGACTCTCGCACGTCCGCAGCCTGCGTGGCGACGTCGAAGCCGTTGACGCCGGCAGTTCCCGCGTCGGACTTCAGCAGCGTGGACAGGATTTTCACGATCGTGGTCTTTCCCGCCCCGTTGGAGCCCAGCAGGGCGAAGATGCTGCCCCGCGCCACGTCGAAGTCGACGCCGCGCAGCACCTGCAGGTCCTTGAAAGACTTCTCCAGGCCCTCCACGCGGATCGCCGGCCCCTGCACCTGATCGGTTGTCATCCGGATATCCGTTCTCCCGTGCGTCACGATTCGGGGCCTGCGACGCGATTGATGGTGTCGGTCAGCCGTTCACGTTCCTTGCTGATCCACTGACCCTCCGGGTAGTTCCGGAGGAATGCCTCGGCGAACTCCACCGGGTCCTCCCCGACGACCGCGCGGATCGGCGTTCCGTCCGCCGCGCTCTGCTCGAAGAGATCGGCAAGGTCCTCGAACATCGAAGCCGCGCTGGAGGGGTCCCCCGGCCCGAAGTGCATCAGGTACCGCTCGAGAGCCTCGACCGCCGTGCGATAGCTCGCGGGAAGCTGTTTCGTGCGTGCCTTGTATTGCCGCCATCGCCGCTTTTCGTCGATCATCTTCGAGATGAACATGGTCACCTGCCTCCTTCGTGGAGCTGTTCGAGCCGGTCTGCGAGGAAGCTCCATGTCCTCCAGAACTCTTCGAGGTATTCCTGCCCCTGCGCGTTGAGCGAATACACCTTGCGCGGCGGCCCCTTCTCGGACGGCACCTTCTCCACGTCGACGAGGCCTCTCTTCTCGATCCTGACGAGCAGGGCGTAGATGGTGCCTTCGGCGATGTCGGAGAAGCCCTGCTCCCGCAACCATGCCGTGATCTCGTAGCCGTATGCGGGCCGGTTGGAAACGATCGCGAGGACGATGCCCTCCAGCGTTCCCTTGAGCATCTCCGTCATCTGCTTGCTCACGGAACACCCCCTCAACTACTCAGTATTACTGACTACTGGTACATAGTAACGCTGAATAGCGGCGGCGCAAGCCCCACGCGTCGAGAATCTCCGACCCACCCCGCAACCACTCGAGCAACTGCCCCCGGAAACCCAATATTCAAGTGGCGGCCATCCTCCGGAGATCCGAGGGCACGACACTGGATGAATCGAGTGCCGATCTCGGCGCAGAGGAGACACTGTGGCCGGTTGCCACTGCTGCCGACACCCCCCGGTGCGCCGAGGTCGCCGGCGGTGCACCTCTCGAGCAGGGACGACACGGTGGGTGTCCACGGCGACCGGACCGGTCACAGCACCGCACCAGAACGAGGAGGCCCGAGATGCTCGGACTGAATTTGCCTACACCGTCGTTGCCGACGCTTCCGCTGCCGGGCCGCTCCCCGGCGAGCAGGCCACCCGCGGACGTGGTCGTGCTCGACCACGACCGGGTCGAGGAACTCGGGCGCGAACTCGATGCGCTGCGGGCCCGCATCACCGCGGACCTCGGCACCCAGGATCGCGACTACCTCTTTCGCATCATCAAGGTGCAGCGGGGCGCCGAGGTGGCCGGCCGAGTCCTGATGCATTTGGGGGTGTTTCCGCCGGCGTGGCTGGCCGGCGTTGGCGCACTCGGGATTTCGAAGATTCTCGACAATATGGAGATCGGGCACAACGTGCTGCACGGTCAGTACGACTGGATGCGCGAGCCCGGCGTGAACTCCCAGGACTTCGAATGGGACAACGTCTGTCCCGCCGACCAGTGGAAATACTCGCACAACTACATGCATCACACCTACACGAACATCCTCGGGCGGGACCGCGACATCGGGTACGGCATCCTGCGGATGGACCCCGGTCAGCGTTGGAACCCGTACTACCTGGGCAACCCGCTGTATGCGCTCCTGCTGATGCTCACCTTCGAATGGGGCGTGATGCTCCACAACCTCGAGACCGACCGCGTACTCCGGGGCCGACGCCCGTGGCGCGACATCGCACCCCTGGTCCGCGGCTGGTGGCGCAAGGCCGGGCCCCAGGTCCTCAAGGACTACGTGGTCTTTCCCCTGTTGTCCGGGCCGCTGCTGCTCCCGACTCTGGCCGGGAACGCCGCCGCCAACCTGGTCCGCAACGTGTGGGCGTTCTCCATCATCTTCTGCGGCCACTTCCCGTCCGGCGTGCAGATCTTCACCGAGGACGAAACCGCCGACGAGACCCGCGGGCAGTGGTACGTGCGGCAGATGCTTGGATCGGCGAACATCACCGGCAGCCCGCTGTTCCACATCATGTCCGGAAACCTCTCGCACCAGATCGAGCACCATCTGTTCCCCGATATCCCGGCGCACCGGTATCCGGCGATGGCGCCCGAGGTGCAGGCTCTGTGTGAGAAGTACCGCCTGCCCTACAACACCGGCGGGCTGGGCCGTCAGATCGGCTCCGTGTGGGTCAAGATCGTCGTGCTCGCGCTGCCGCCGGCACTGACGCCACCGGTCCCGGCACCCGCAGTCGCGATCGAGCGGCGGACCACGAGAGCCGGCGCCTGAGCACCGGCCACCCGGTAGGGCGTGTGCTCAGCCGGCATGGAGCCGGCGTACGGCAACATGTCCGGTATGTGCTCGGATGCCGCGGCGAACCTCCTCGACACCGTCCCGGGACGCATGCTCGTCCAGTGGTATCTGCACGCCTACCGTGACGCGGATCCGCGGCCGTCCGTCGCCGAGTTCGTCGAGGCCGACGCCCTCGAGGACTTCGTCGACGACATCGTGCTGATTATCTCGATGTACCTGTACGGCAACGGCGCCAACGACGTCCTGGACATGGCCCTCACCGCACCGGCGACGATCGAGACGGCCGAGGCGATCTGCGCCGCCCTGCGTCACCCGAGCCGGAACACTCTCGACTCCCCGCAGACCCACGAGGGCACGATCACCGAGCTGAGCCTGCCGCGGGTGCGCAACCGCGCACGTCCCGGCACGCTGCCCGACGGCGCGTTCTGGACCGCGACGCCCCTGCACGACGGGACGACCGACACGTGGAGCGCCAGCGGCGAGAACCTGCGCGGCCTGAACGACCCCGCCCGCTACACCGTGCACTTCGATCCGGACGTCACGCGGATCGCCCGGATCGACACCGCCGACGACTGGGCGGCCCTGATCGCCGCCCACCCGCTCGAGTACCGCGGCGCGCACGTCCCGGACTGGCCGTCGATCGCCGAGGAGTGGGACGCCGTGCACCTGTCGGCCCTCGGCCTGCTGTGCGCCCACCCCCGGCTGTCCGAGGTGCCGTACGACCGCTACGAGGCCGGCGGCTACCGGCACAGTCAGTCGGGGCCGTGGCCCGGGGTGGGCGACTGGTCGACGGTGAGCACCGCGTGGCTACGGATTCCCGAACGGTTCGAGATCCGGCCCACCAACCGGGCCGCACCATAAACGGCTCGCGGCCGGACCCGGCGCGGCTCTACGGTGGGTCGCGATGACCGAGATACGCCCCGCCGAGCCCGCCGACGTCGACCGCGCGGCCCGCACCCTGGCGCGCGCCTTCGCCGACTATCCGTTCACCCGCCACACCGTCGATGCCCGTGACCACCTGAAACGCGTCGAGGAGTTGCAGCGGCTGTATCTGACCGAGATCGGTCTGCGCTGCGGGCGGGTGTGGGTGTCCGACGACGCCTCGGCCGTCGCGGTGTGGACCACCCCCGAATCCACCGGCATACCGGAGGCTTTCGCGCGCATCGCCGGACGCGTCGCCGAGCTGTCCGGCGATCGGGCCGACGCGGCGGCGGCCGCGGAGGAGGCGCTGGCGCCGCTGCGGCCCACCGAGCCGGCGTGGTTCCTCGCGACCGTCGCCGTCGATCCGGACCGGCAGGGCTCGGGGCTGGGCGGCGCGGTCCTCGGTCCCGGCCTCGGGGAAGCCCGCGGGGCGGGGGTACCGGCGTATCTCGAGACGTCGTCGGAGCGGAACGTCGCGTTCTACCGCAGGCTCGGGTTCGACGTCGTCGGCACCGTGGACCTGCCCGGCGACGGGCCGCGCACGTGGGCGATGATCCGCGAGTAGTGTCCCGTCACGCGAATCCCGTTCGCCTCGACGCTTCCGTCGGCAACGACACCAGCTGCGCCTTCTCCGGCTCGGAGGGCACCAGCGGTTGCAGCGGCAACGCGGCGTCCGGGGCGGTCACCGTCGCCAAGTGCTGCAGCATCACGCCCTCGCGCAGCGCCCACGGACTCACGTCGAGCAGATCGACGTCGAGCGCGCGCATCGCCTCGTCGGCGACGATCGCACCCGCGGGGATCTGCCGCGCCCGTGCGGGCGAGATGCCGCGCAGCCGCGCCCGCTCGCTTGTCGGCAGCTGCGTCAGCCGTCCCGCCCAGCGGTGCACGTCGCTGCGGCGCAGTGTGCGGCGCACGAACGGACCGCGTCGCTGAGGCGCTGCGCCCGTCAAGCGGGCCAGCTGCTTGAACGTCTTGGACGTGCCCACCACCCGCCCGAACTCCCCCTCCCAG
>NZ_JAALEH010000112.1:0-15680 GCF_011058195.1 Rhodococcus sp. 14C212
AGCTACCCCACCCACCCCGACGACACCGAACTCGAACCCGGCTGATCCGGTCGCCGGATGTGGCACCCTCGGCAGATGACCGTCAAGAGCACCGATCCGTGGCAGACGCCGGCCGTCGAGGTGCTGCGTGCTCACCCCGGGACCAGGGTCGCCGAGATCGACACCAACGCCACCCCGGGCTTCTCCGGGGACAAGGCCACCGGCGAACTGCTCATCGAGGAGCGGGGCGCGGTGCTCTCGCGGCTACAGGAGATGCTGTTCGCCAACGGACGCTCGGGCGACCGCCGGTCGGTCCTGCTGATCCTGCAGGGCATGGACACGGCCGGCAAGGGCGGCATGGTCCGCAACGTGATCGGCCACGTGGATCCGCAGGGCGTCGATCACACGTCGTTCGGCGTGCCCACCCCGGAGGAGAAGCGCCACCACTACCTGTGGCGCATCAACAAGGCGCTGCCGCGGGCCGGACAACTCGGCGTGTTCGACCGCTCGCACTACGAGGACGTCCTCGTCGCGCGGGTCCGCAGCCTCGTGCCCGAGAGCGTGTGGAGCGCCCGGTACGACGAGATCAACCAGTTCGAGCGCGAGCTCGTCGACAGCGGGACCACCCTGGTCAAGGTCGCGATGTTCGTCTCGCTCGAGGAGCAGAAGCGGCGCCTGGCGGAACGGCTCGAGCGGCTGGACAAGCACTGGAAGTACAACCCCGGCGACGTCTCCGAACGCAAGCTGTGGCCGGCGTACCAGGAGGCGTACCAGGCGATGCTCGACAAGACGTCGACGGATCACGCCCCCTGGCACGTCGTGCCCTGCGACCGCAAGTGGTACAGCCGCATCGCCGTCATGGAACTGCTGATCGACGCGTTCGAACGCCTCGACCTGGACTGGCCGCTCGCCGGGTTCGACGTGGAACTGGAGAAGCGGCGCCTGGCCGAGGCGTGAGGGGGCCGACCGTCAGAACAGGTGCGGCGTCTCGCGATGCAGACGGTGGTCGTGATGGACGGTGCTACCGATCATCGCGATCGCCGTCGCGACGGCGACGACGCACACCACCCCGGCGACGAGCGCCCACCCGCCGTTGCCGGAACCCGCGGCGAAGAGGAAGGCCGCAAGACTCACGATCGAGAGCAACGCGAGCATGTACCCGGTCCATGCGACGAACAGATTGAGCTTCATGACCGCTCTCCTTCCTCAGAGCGCCGTTGTCCCTGGTGGAGCCGACAGTACCCCCACAGTGATGCAGGTCACAAGTAGGCCGCCATCGTCGCCGCGGAGGTTTGACGGGCTCCGTACGGGGCATGCCACCACCGTGCAGCCCGCAGCGGTGCCGAACGAGGACTGGAACAGGCAGGTCCGGCACGAGACTCCCGTGCAGCGGCTGGACCGGAACTGGTCGAGCCTGCTGCAGGAGCTGCGCGTCGTGCAGACCGGCGTCCAGCTCCTCACCGGATTCCTGCTCACCCTGCCGTTCCAGAGCCGGTTCGACGAGCTCACCGACTTCCAGCGCGGCGTCTACCTCGTCACCGTGCTCGCGTCGATCACGGCCACCATCCTCCTCGTCGCTCCCGTGGGCATGCACCGCCTGCTCTTCCGGCAGCGCCGGCTCCCCGAGCTGGTGAACACCGCGCACCGCTTCGCCATGGCGGGCCTGCTGCTGCTGGGCGTCGCGATGACCGGCGTCGTCGTGCTCGTCGTCGGGCTGGTGGTCAATACCGCCGCCGGCATCGCCGGGGGTGTCGCCACGGTCGTGCTGTTCCTGACCCTGTGGATCGCCTACCCCTGGCGCTACCGGCGGTAACCGGACTCAGCCGGGCAGGGTCTCGCCGCCGATGGGCGCGAGCACCTCACCGCTGTAGTACGACGACATCGTCTCGGAGGCGAAGAAGACGTACGAGGGCGCGATCTCGTCGGGCTGGGCGGCCCGTCCGTAGGGGGCCTGCTGCCCGAACGTCGCGACCTTCTCCGCATCCATGGTGGCGGGGATCAGCGGCGTCCATACCGGCCCCGGCGCGACGCAGTTGATGCGGATTCCCCGATCCTGGAAGGACTGCGCCAGCGAGTACGTCAGCGCGAGCACCGCGCCCTTCGTCGCCGAATAGTCGATCAGCGACTTGTTGCCCCGCAGACCGTTGATGGAGGCGGTGTTGATCACCGCGGAGCCGCGGGGCAGGTGAGCGAGCGCCGCCTTCGTCACGTGGAAATAACTGTCGATGTTCACGGCGAACGTCCGCCGCCACTGGGCGTCGTCGAGCTCGGTGAGGTCGTCCACCGGCTCCTGGTACGCGACATTGTTCACCAGCAGATCCAGGCCGCCGAGCGCCGCGGCCGCATCGGCGACCACTGCGCGACAGTGCTCCGCCGCGGCGAGATCGCCCGGGAGCAGATGGCATTCACGGCCTTCACGCCGCACCAGTTCGGCGGTGTGCTCGGCGTCGTCGTGCTCCTCGAGATAGGCGATCGCGACATCGGCGCCCTCCTTCGCGAAGGCCACCGCCACCGCGCGCCCGATGCCGGAGTCGCCGCCGGTGATCAGGGCCTTGCGTCCGGCGAGCAGGTCGCGGCCCCGGTAGTCCCGCATCTCGTCGCGGGGCTGCTCGGCCATGTCGGCCGTCGCACCGGGATAGTCGATCGTGTGCGGCGGGCGCTCGACGTCCTCGCCCCCAGGCGCCGTGTTCTCGTTGTCGCTGTTGTCACCGTTCATGCCCCGACGGATACCCGCGCGGACCCGCCCCACACCCGGCGTTTCGCACGAATCGGGTCCGGGTATCCGCGCACATGCCTGCGAATTCTGCGACCGCCGTGCTGCAGTCCGCCGCCCTCCCCCGGGCCCGGGGCCCTGTCTCCCGAGAGGTGGTCGAGCGGCTCGCGCGTCCGGCCGACACCGTGATCTGGCCGATCGAGGTGGCCGGGATCGACCCCTACGGCGAGGACGCCCAACTGGCCCTGACGGTGCTGTACGAGCTGTCCTACCGCGGGTTCGACGGAGTCGACGCGGGCTGGGAATGGGCGCCGGGCCCGCTGACCGTCCGAGCCGGCCTCGAGGGACTGTTCCTGGACCGGCTGCACGCCGACGTGCCCTCGGGCAACGATCCCCAGCGGGTGCTCGACGACCTGTGCCGCGAACCCGAGGACGCGTGGGGCGTGTCCCACCACATCTGCGAACGCGGCACGTGGGAGCAGGTGCGCGAGTTCTTCGTGCACCGGTCCGTCTACCACCTCAAGGAGGCCGACCCGCACTCGTTCGCCATCCCCCGGCTCACGGGCCGGGCCAAGGCGGCACTCGTCGCGGTGGAGTTCGACGAGTACGGCGGCGGCCGGGCCGACCGCATGCACTCGACCCTCTACTTCGACCTGCTCGCCGCGGCCGGACTCGACCCGGGATACCTGGCGTACCTGGACCGGGTGCCGGCGGAGACGCTCGCGACGGTGAACTTCATGTCCCTGTGCGGCCTGCACCGCGCACACACCCCGAAGCTCGTGGGGTTGTTCGCCTCCGCGGAGATCACCTCCTCCCCGATGGCGCGCCGCATGGCACGCGGCCTCGAACGCCTCGGCGCGCCGAGCGCCTGCATCCACTTCTACACCGAGCACATCGAGGCGGACGCGGTGCACGAGCAGGTACTGCGCTACGACGTGGTGGGCGATCTGGTGGAACGGGATCCACACTGCGCGGGCGACATCGCGTTCGGCGCAGAGGCGATGGAATACCTCGAGGGCCGGCTCGCCACCCACCTGCTCGAGCGTTGGAAGGACGACGAGTCGTCCCTGCTCGGCGCCGGAGCCGTCTGAGCGTCTCTCCGGCCGATCGCCGCCCGGTACCCGGGTTTCCCGGGTACCGGGCGGCCCCCGTTCAGTCCTGCCGGTCGGACTCCTCCTCGTCGATCAGGTGGACGGCCGCTTCCTCGGCCGAGGCCGCGCCCCCGTCGATCCCTACGTCCGTGCCGAACAGCTCGGAATCCACGTCCTGCGCCGTCCCCTCGTCCGGCGCGACGAGGCGTCCCGCGCGCGCCCGGCCCGCCTCGGCGACGGAGCTGCGGAACTCGCTCTCGCCCTCGTCGTCCTCGCGTTCGGGCTCCTCCTCGCGGAGCCGCTCGTCCAAGGTCTCGTGGCGTTCGAGGCCGACGGGCCGTTCCATCGGCGAGAATCCCTCGTCGAGGATGTCGTCGACACCGCGGTCGATCAGGGAATCCTCCGGCTGCAACTGGTCCTCGTCGTCGACGCTGTACTCGCCGGGGACGCTGTCCCCGGGGTTCTCCGAAGTAGGCATGCACCCGACAATGCCACCGGCGCCGTCCGCGCGCCACGGATCGACGCGAAGTGCACATCCTTCTCACAACGAGAGGTTCGCGAGGTTTCGGCACATCCGATGCGGGTATTCCCTCTGCACGGCCCGGATCCGACCGGCAACGGGCACCGACAGCGAGGTGACACTCATGATCATTCTGGGTTTGATTCTGCTCGTGGTGGGTTTCCTCACCAACATCTCGATTTTGTGGACGCTCGGGATCATTCTCCTGGTGGTAGGCGCAATCCTGGCGATCCTCGGAGCGACGGGCCGGGCTGTCGGCGGCCGGAAGTACTGGTATTGACACGTGACGCGTGACGACGCGTAAACGCGTCGCGGGGCGGGCGGTTCCTCTCGGGAACCGCCCGCCCCGCTTTTCCTGCCACGGACATCGTGCACCCGCCGGCCCTCGTGCACACCCGCCACGACCGGCGCCCCGGCCGGAGACAGGCCGGGGCTCAGCGCGGATCGTGCCGGGGACGACGGTGACTGGTGTCGCACAGCGGGTACCTCTCGCTGCGACGGCACCGGCAGATCGCGACGACGAACCGGTCCGATTCCACCTCGTCGCCGTCTTCGGCCACGATGCGCACCGGGCCCTCGACCAGGACGGGACCGCCGCGGACCAGGCGGACGACCTTGGGCTCCGCCCCCGCCAGACCCTCCACCTGCAGTCCCGGGCACAGCCCGGGCACAGCGACGCCCCCGGGAGACGTGTCCCGGGGGCTGCCGTCCGTGGCTACCTCACGGGCAGTGTGTTCGATCGGCACGGATCACCACCACTTCCTCGGTGTCGACGCCCGCGGGCAGTTCGTAACGCGCCCGCAGATACCCGGCGCGGCTGCGCATCACGGGCCCGAACGGGATCCGGCGGCGTGCCACGACGGAGGCCTTGAGACCGCCGTCGCGCAACCGGACGAGCGTCTCGTCCACCCCGGTGAACTCCGAATGCACGACGAGAGCGAAACCACCGGGGGACAACAGGTTCGGCAGGCTCCGACACAGTGGGTCGAGCACGGCCCGGCCGTCGGCGCCGGCATCCCAGCGGGCGTCGCCGGCACCGGCCTCGTGCGGTACGTAGGGCGGATTGGACAGCACCACGTCGAACGGTCCGTGCCGGCCGGCTTCGTCCAGTCCGCCGCGCAGGACACGGATGGGAAGCTGCCGCGACCGCGCGTTGATACGCGCCGCGAGGACCGCGCGGGGTGCGATGTCCAGTGCCGTCACGGACCCGGCACCGGACATGGCCGCCGACACGGCGATGAACCCTGTGCCGGTGCAGAAGTCGAGCACCTTGGCGCCCGGCGGTGCCGCCGCACGATCGAGTGCGCCGGCGAGCAGGTGCGAATCCTCCTGCGGCCGGTACACACCGGGCAGTCGCCACACCCTCCTGGGCGCCGGCACGTTACCGGACCCCGGCTGCGACGGCACGGCCCCCATGGGTGGACCGGGCGAGGGACACGATGGGCTCCGGGCGAGACGTCGTTGTCATGCGTGGGAGTACCCCTCCAAGCGGCCACCCGAAACCTGGTGCGGGCGGAAGGCGGTGACGGTGGCGCGCCGCGCCGCGGGAGCCGCGGCGCCGCCCGGACGGTTGCGGAACCCCGAGGATCCGGCCCGGGCGGGCTCCCGCCGCGCACCGGCCGGCGCCGCCCCGGCAGGGGCCAGCGAACCGAGCATGAAGGACAGTCCCGCCGCCACGGCGAGTCCGGCTCCGATACCCGTGAGGGCGGAAGCGGAGAGCACACCCACGCCGACGGCGGCGATCACGCAGATGCCCGCGGCGATTGCGGCGACTCCACCTTCCACCTCGCGCAGCGCCCGCGGCACGAGGGAAGGGCTGTGCACCTGTCGGATCGGTGTTCCCACTGGCATTCCCATACCTTCTGATACCCCGTCGACGGGTCACTCAACCCCGAACGGCACGAATCTCCACATTCGGCAAGGACACCGGGAATTCAGCTGCGCGTCAGCGTGTCCGAGATCATCCCGTTCAGCCGCCGTCGCACCCCGCCGCCCACGCCGTGGTCGCGCAGGGCCGCCCGGGCCGCATTCCACCCGCACATCCCGTGGACGCCACCGCCGGGGTGGGTGGACGATCCGGCCAGATACACACCCTCGACCGGGGTGCGGGGACCGCCGAAGCCGGGCAACGGCCGGAACACGAGCTGCTGATGGATCTGGGCGGTGCCGCCGTTGACCGCTCCTCCGACCAGGTTCGCGTTGGCGGCCTCGAGGTCGCGCGGGCGTTGCACGCTGCGGTGCACGACCGAGCTCAGCACCCCCGGAGCGTGCGCCTCGAGCTCGGCGTCGACGCGCCGGGCGAGTTCCTCGGCGGAGGCGTCGTCGGCGACACCGCGCGGCAGATGGGTGTACGCCCAGGCACTTTCCGTTCCCTCCGGGGAGCGGGCAGGGTCGGTGGTGGTCATCTGACCGAAGATGATGAACGGGTGCTCCGGGACGCGGCCGGTCGCGAGGTCGGCCGACCAGTGCACGAGACCGTCGGCGTCGGCGCCGAGGTGGACGGTCCCGGCCGTCGCGAGTGCCCGCGAGCGCCACGGAATCGGCCGGTCGAACCCGTAGTTCACCTTCACCACGGGCGTGTCCCACTCGAAGCGCCGCAGGTCGTCGCGGACCGCGGCGGGCACGGCGTCCGCGGACAGGAGCGAACCGAACAGTGCCGGCGCGGACACGTCGGCCAATACCGCGCGCCGTACCCGGAACCGCTCGCCCTGCTCGGTGCGGACCTCGGTCGCCACGCCCCCGGCGACCTCGATGCCGGTGACCTTCCGGTCGCACAGGATCCGGGCCCCACTGCGTTCCCCGCGCCGCGCCAGGACCGCCGCGAGCTCCCCGGCGCCGCCCTCGGGCACCGGATAGCCGACATCCTGGGCGAGCATGGTCAGGACGTATCCCATGATTCCGCTGCCCGCCGAATCCACGGGGGTGTCGGCATGCATGGCGTTGCCGAGCAGCAGCAGCCGCGCGTGCTCACCGCCGAACAGTTCCTGGGCCATCCGGCGTGCGGGCAACGCCAGCATCCGGACGAAGCGCAGTGCGTCCGCGGTGCCGAGCCGGCGGATCAGCCCCGCGGGGCCGCGTACCGGCGGAAACGGCTCGAACAGGGTGCTCAGGAAGGGTTCCCGGATGCCCTTCCACTGCTCGGCCAGACGGATCCAGGTGGCCCCGTCGCCGGGGTGGCGCCGTTCGAGTTCCGCCGCGGTCTCGGTGACGTCAGGGAAGACCACCGCGGCGTCCTCGTCGTCCGGTCCGGCGGCGTGCCCGTACACCCGCGGCGCCCGCCGCAGCCGCAGGCCGTGCGAGGCGAGGTCGAGCGCGCGGAACGCCGGTGACGCCGCCGCGAGGGGGTAGAAGGCGCTGAACAGGTCCATGCGGAAGCCCGGATGAAGTTCCGCGGTGCGGACGGCACCGCCGATCTCGTGCTGTTCCTCGAGCACCAGGACGTCCCAGCCGGCGTCGGCGAGCACGGCCGCGGCGGTCAGGCCGTTCTGGCCGGCGCCGACGACGACGGCATCGACGGTCTCGGTGCTCACTCTCCGACGCCCTTCGGCTCCGTGGCGTGTTCGGCCATGAGCATGAGCCGGCGCAGGCACTCGACGTTGCGCGGCAGCACCAGCCGGGCCTGCACCGCACCGGGTATGAGCTGAGCCGGGCCGGCGGCGGCCTTCTCGGCCATCTCGATCCGGCACCCCCCGGGCCGCTCGTGCAGGCGCATGGTGATCTCGGCCTGACCGGCCGGCCACGCCCGCGCCCGCAGCTTCAGTTCCTTGCCGGGGATCGATTCCACCACCTCGGTGTGGTCGTTCAGCAGGGCAGGCCACACCCCCACCGAGTGATGGATGCGGCTGCCCACCGCCGGCCATGCGTCGTCCACCGCCCGGATGCGGGAGGCTCCCACCACCCAGCTCGCGTACGACCAGCCGTCGGCGAGGACATCCCACACCTGTTGCGGAGTCGCCGTGGTGTCGCGCTGCGCCGTTTCGCTCATCCCCATACCTTCTCTCGTCGCTCCGCTGCGGGTGGTCACGGCGGCACGCGGCGCCCGACGGTCCCGCGGCCGAGCAGGACGCTCATCGTCTCGAGCGGCCCGCGACTGCGCAGGACCGGGCTATCGGTGCCGGCCTCGGCCTGCATACCCGCGATGGCCTCGCGCCACACCTGGGGGCCCGGGACGGTCGGTGCCCAGTCCAGGTCCCGGCGGGCCCGGTCGCAGTCCAGCATCGGGGTGTTGTAGGCCAGGTCGATCCAACCCCCGGCGATCGGGTGCAGGTGGATCTGCCAGGTCGCCTCGACGACGGCCCGCAGTACCTGCCGCGGTACGGGGATCGCACGGGCCCCGAACGCCCCGGCGATGTCGTCTGCACGCAGCGGTTCCGGTGTCGCGAGGTTGAACACGCCGGGCACCCGCCGCTCCAGGGCGACATCGAGCGCGGCGGCCACGTCGTCGGCGTGCACGGCGGGGATCGCGGTTCCGGGGTCCACGGGCAGCAACGGCAGGTGCCGGAGCACGACGTCGGGCACGTAACCCGGCACCGCATAGCGGCGCAGCGCGCTGCCGCCCGCGTACTGGCCGATGAAGCCCGGCCGGAAACGGGTGACGACCGGCGCCGCGGCCGCGGCCGCGATCCGCTCGTCGAGCAGCCGTTCCGCCGCGACCTTGTCGACGCTGTACGCGCACGACTCGATGCCGGTCGCGGGCCACGACTCGTCGACCGCCCGGCCGTAGGCCCCGGCTGCGTACACCGCGGCCGAGGACATGTGCACCAGGTGTCCGACGCCGGCGGCGAGGGTCGCCCCGATCACGGCGGCGGTGCCGTCCACTCCGGTCCGGCGCAGATAGTCCCGCCGGTGCGAGGGCTGGAAGCCCCAGGCCAGGTGCACGACGGCGTCGGCCCCTTCCACGAGGGGGCGCAGTACGGTTTCGGCGTCGGGTGCGGCGAGGTCGACGCTGTGCCAGGTCACGCCGTCGTACGGGTCGGTGGGCGGTGGCACGCGCCGGGCGACGGCCACGATCTCCGGCGGCTCCGCTCGCCGGGCGAGGCGCCGCAGCAGGGCGGTGCCGACGTTGCCGCTGGCGCCGGTGATCACGATGCGCTGTCTCATGTTTGCAGGAGATACCCCGGCGGTCCGCGTCGTACACCCGTCGTGGCAGGTTTCACCCGGTCGCGGCGGGGTATGCCCGTGGGCATGACGGACTCGCAGATGGAGATCCTGTATTCCCGGACGGAGTCGGCGACGTGGCTCGACGGTCCCGCCGAGGTGCTGCGGAAGCGGGTCGGGCGGCTGGCGGACAGCCCGATCGGGGCCGTGCTCCACGGCGCCCCCGTCGGGCACCCGCTGCACCCGGCGCTGGTGACCGTCCCCATCGGGGCGTGGACCGCGGCCGGCGTCTTCGACGCCCTGCGACAACCCGAGGCCGCGCGGCGGCTGATCGGGCTCGGTCTGCTGGCGACGCCGCCGACGGTTCTGGCCGGCTGGGTCGACTGGGTGCACACCGACACCGTGCAGCGCCGCGTGGGGCTGATCCACGCGGCCGTCAACGGCGCCGGCGCGGCCCTCATGGCCCTGTCGTACCTCCGTCGCCGCCGCAGTCCCGGTCCCGGTCCCGGCGCAGTGACCCGGAGCGCCGCCGGCGCAGCGACCCGGAGCGCCGCCGGCGCTGTGACCCTGAGCGTCGCCGGCACGGTACTGATCGGGCTGGGCGGCATGCTGGGCGGGCACCTCGCGTACTCGCTCGGCGCCAACGTGCGCCCGCCCGAGGTGCCGAACGCCCCCGTCTACGACCCCGTCCTCGCCGATTCTCCCGACGGTACGGCCTGACCGACGCCGTACCGCAACACGAACCGCGCGTCCGCCACCGCGGGCGCCGTCTCCTCCCCATTTCGAAGGACCCGCATGAACCCCGCTCCCCCCGACGGCAACGACGACGACAGCGCGCCCTCCGCCTTCGTTTTCGCACCCACCCCCCTGCTCACCGTCACCATCGAGTCGTCGCCGTCGGATGTCCCGGAACTGCACGTCCACGCCGGAGGGCAGGGCTTCTGGATCGCCCGCATGGCGGTCACGCTCGGCCTGAAGGTGCGGTTGTGCGGCACCTTCGGCGGCGAGACCGGCCCCGTCGTCAGCGATCTCATCGCGCGCGAAGGAGTGTCGGTGCGATCGGTGTTCACCGCCGGGCAGAACGGCTCGTACGTGCACGACCGCCGTGGGGGCGAACGTGAGGAGATCGTCGAGGTCCCGCCTCCGACGCTCAACCGGCACGAGGCCGACGACCTGTTCGGCGCGGCGCTGGCCGAGGGCCTCGAGGCGGACGTGGCGCTGCTCGGTGGCCCGCACTCCGACCGGGCGGTGCCACACGACGTCTACACCCGGCTGGCGGCCGACCTGACCGCCCTGGGTGTTCCCGTCGTCGCCGACCTGTCCGGTCCCACCATGACCGCGGCGCTCGAGGGCGGTCTCGCCGTGCTCAAGGTCAGTCACGAGGATCTCATCGAGGACGGCAGGGCGAAGTCCGACGACGTCGACGACCTCACCGCGGCCATGAAGGAACTGGTCTCGCAGGGCGCCCGCAACGTGGTGCTGTCCCGCGCCGGCGACCCTGCCCTCGCACTCGTCGACGGCGAGCTGTGGGAGGTCGTCGCGCCGCCGCTGAACATCGCCGACCACCGCGGCGCCGGCGACTCCATGACCGCGGGAATAGGCGCCGCGCTGGCCGCCGGAGCGTCGATGGTCGAGGCCCTGCAGCTCGGTGCCGCGGCGGGCGCCGTCAACGTCACGCGGCACGGGTTGGCCACGGGGCAGCGAGAACTCGTCGACAAGGTCGCCGAGAGCGTCGAGGTGCGGCCGTTCGCGAAGGGGAAGAGGGGGAGGTAGGAACGTGAGAGCGCTGATCGTCAACGACGACGGGGTGGACAGCCACGGCATCTCGGTGCTGACCCGGGTGGCGGTGGACGCCGGTCTCGATGTGGTGGTGGCCGCCCCCCACGCCGAGCGCAGCGGCGCCAGCGCGTCGCTCAGCGCACTCGAGGAGGACGGTCGGCTCGTCGTCGCGCCGCGGACGTTCCCGGACCTGCCGGACACCACGGTGCTCGCCGTCGAGGCGTCGCCGGCCTTGATCGCCTTCGTCTCGATGTACGGGGCGTTCGGCCCCAAGCCCGACATCGTCCTGTCGGGAATCAACCACGGCCCCAACACCGGCCACGCGATCCTGCACTCCGGCACGGTCGGCGCGGCGCTCACCGGAGCCAACCACGGCAGCCTGGCCCTGGCGGTCTCGCTGTCCGGCTCGGTCCACGAGCACTGGGACGGCGCCGAGATCGTCGCCCGGCACGCCCTGCAATGGGTGCTGACGCAGGGCACGCCCGGAACGGTGCTCAACGTCAACGTGCCCGACGTCCCGCTGAGCGAACTGCGCGGCCTGCGCACGGCACCGCTCGCGGCGTTCGGTGCCGTGCAGGCCGACATCGGCGAAACCGACCAGGACCCGGACGACGGGGAGCGCCAGTACGTCACCGTGACCTTCAGCGACATCCGGGCCGACGAGGCCGAGGACACCGACGCGGGCCTGCTCGCCCAGGGCTGGGCGACGGCGACCGCGCTGCGCTCCCCCTTCGAGGCCGCCGACGTCGACACCGCGGATCTGCCGCGCACCGCGGCCGACCTGGTGTGACGCCGGCGGCACCGGTCAGGGCTCGAGCTGGATCTTGATCGCCCCCTCCTGCTTGCGCTGGAAGATCTCGTACGCGTGCGGGGCGTCCGACAGCGGCAACCGGTGCGTGGCGAAGGTGTCCACCCCGAGCGGATCGTCGTCGGTGAGCAGAGGCATGATCTGCGGCACCCAGTTGTTGACGTTCGCCTGACCCATCCGCAGCCGGATCTGCTTGTCGAACAGGGTCATCATCGGCATCGGGTCGGTCATGCCGCCGTACACGCCGCTGAGCGAGATGGTGCCGCCCCGGCGCACCACGTCGATCGCGGTGTAGAGGGCGTGCAGCCGGTCGATACCGACGTGGGTCATCAGCGGCGCGGACAACGCGGACGGCAGCAGCGCCGTCGCGGTCTGCATGGCGGTGGCGACGGGTGATCCGTGCGCTTCCATGCCGACCGCGTCGATCACCGAGTCGGTGCCGCGGCCGCCGGTACGGTCGCGGATCATGTCGCCCAGCGAGTTCCCGGCCTCCTTCAGGTCGATGGTCTCGATGCCGCGCGTGGCGGCGCGCGCGAGCCGCTCGGGCACCATGTCGACACCGATCACCCGGTGGCCGCGGTGCACGGCGATCCGCCCGGCCATCTCGCCGATGGGCCCGAGGCCGAGCACCGTCACCGAACCCCCGTCGGGGACGTGCGCGTACTCCACGGCCTGCCACGCGGTGGGCAGCACGTCGGACAGGTAGACGAAGCGTGAGTCCGGCGGCCCGTCCGGAACCGAGATGTGGGTCGAATCCGCATGCGGCACACGCAGATACTGCGCCTGGCCACCGGGGACGCTCCCGTACAGCTTCGAATACCCGAACAGCGCCGCACCGGTGCCCTGCGCGGTGACCTGGGTGGTCTCGCACTGGGAGTACAGACCGTCCCCGCACATGAAACAGCTGCCGCACGAGATCTGGAACGGAATGACCACGCGGTCGCCGGGTTTGATCGAGGTGACCTCGGAACCGACCTCCTCCACGATCCCCATGGGCTCGTGGCCGAGGATGTCCCCCGGCGACATGAACGGCCCGAGCACTTCGTACAGGTGCAGATCCGAACCGCAGATGTTGGTGGTGGTGACGCGGATGATCGCATCGGTGGGCTGCTCGATCTTCGGGTCGGGGACCGTGTCGACACTCACCTTCCGCTTACCCTGCCATGTCACTGCTTTCATCGCCGATCCTCCCGCCCGGTGGTCCGGGCACCTCTCGTCGTGGACTGCGCGGCGCACTGCCGGCTCGGCACCGCCTACCCCGCACGGCGGGGCGCAAACCTCGACCGGCCTACCGCAGGACGGGCGACCAGCGCGAGTATCCCTGCCGCAGCTCGACCCGTCCGTCGCCGACGCGCCGCACGTCGCGCCACCGCACGAGGAATGCGCCGCGGTGGCGTCGGCGCAGGTACCGGGCGATCAGCGCGGGACGGTTCTCGTCGGTGCGCTCGTAACCGAGGAACGAGCCGCTCGAGCGCGGGCTCACGAGCAGCGCCTCGAGGCGCAACTCCCCTCGGGCCGACTGCACGAAACGCACGTCGACGACGACCCCCACGCGACGCCCGTCCGCCTCGCGCACCCGCGCCCCGACGATCTCACTCAGGCGCACGACGACCTCCGGGAATGCGGGCGACGATGCGGTCCCGGACCCAGCGCTCGACCCACAGGTGATCCAGATCGTCGCCGGACACCCGCAGTTCCACTGTCGTCCCGAGCCGCGCCACGTCCGACCACCCGATCGTGTCGAACCGCGAATCCGGCGGCTTGCCGCCGAAGATCCTCGTCGGCAGCGCGTTTCCGCTCAGAATCGCGCGCACCGTCGGCGCCGGCGCGGCGGGGTCGATGTCCGCCCCGGCCTCGACCCCGGCCAGGTCGACGTCGTCGACGGTGGTCACCGGCCGACCGTCGACATCGACGACGAGCCGGTCGAGCAGATGCAACCGGGCGTCGACGAGCCGCCCGTGCAGCGGCGCCTCGGGCAGGTGTTCGGATTCGTTCATGCTCCTGCTCCCGTCATGATCAGCAGCGGGACAGCCGCGACGGACGCGATCACGATCACCGGCAGATAGGCGAGCGCGAGCGCATTGACGACCGGGCCGTTGACGTGCTCACCCATGTACTCCCGGTCGTTGGCCACCAGCAGGATCGGCAGGTACGTCAGCGGCAGGGCGACCGCGGAGAAGACCACCGACACCTCGGTGACCAGGATGGGGTCCACCCCTGTGGCCAGCACCCCCACGCCCACGAGGAGGGCGATCATCATGGACACGTGGAATCGGGCCGCCTCCACCGGCCGGCGGAACTTGCCCCACGACCAGCCGAAGAACTGCGCCAGCGTGTACCCGCTCGACAGCGTGGTCTCGAGCGCCGCGCCGAAGGTCGCCGCGACGATCCCGACGAGGACGAACGCCAGCGCGAGCCTGCCGCCGGCCGCCACGACCGGCATCGCCACCTCGGACAACGACGTCACCTCGATGCCGCGGGGCAACAGGACGACGGCGGCGCATCCGGCGATCGCGATCGACAGGATCCCGCCGAGCGGGAAGCCCACTGCGACGTTGACCCGGGAACGGGCGAGGTCGGCGACCGTCCATCGCTCCTCCACGGCGCCGGAGGAGAAGAAGAACACCTCGTACGGGGTCATCGCGGCACCGAACAGGGCGACGGCGTAGAACCAGTAGACCGAGGCGGATTCGGTGCCGGGAATCTCCGGCGTGAGCGCCTGACCGACGAGCTCTCCCCAGTCCGGACCCAGAAGGAACAACGCCACCGCAAACACGATCAGGCACAGCCCCAGCAGCCCGGTGACGTTCTCCATGACGGAGAAACGCACCCGCCAGATCACGAGCCACACCGCGAACGCCGCCACGGGCATCCACATCAGCGGCCCGGCACCGGACGCCAGCTGGAGGGCGAGCGCGACACCGCCGACCTCCGCGGTCAGGGTGAGAAGATTGATCAGGAACGAGGCCGTCAGGTTCGCCAGCGCCGCGCGCGGGCCGAGCCGTTCCCGGATGATCTCGAACGTCGCGCGTCCGCTCACCGCGGCGACGCGACCGGCCATGTTCGCGAACAGGCAGATGCCGCCGACTCCGAGGACGACGACCCAGGCCAGAGCCAGCCCGAACCGCGAGCCCACCACGGCATTGGTGACCATGTCGCCGATGTCGAGAAAGCCGCCGATGGCCGTGAGGATTCCGAGAGCGACGCCGAGGAGCCTCTTCATCGGCCCCCCTCCGCGAAGGCGGAGAGGAGTCCCGTCAGCGACTCCAGTTGCGCCGCCAGCTCCGGGGCGGGCGGCGCGTCGGCGACGGAATCCGTGCGCGCCCGGGACTCCCCGAGAACGGTCGCGGTGGCATCGAGCCGGTCGAGCAGCACCGACCGGTGCGCCGCCTCCGATTCGGTGGCGACCTCCGCGCCTGCCACCGCGGAGTACGCGCTCAGAACCTCGTCGAGGGCGTCGGACAGCACGGTGCCGGCGTGGTTGCGGGTGGTGCGGCCGTCGGTGACCAGTTCCAGGGCGAACTGTCCGGCGGCGGCTGCGGACGCGGCCTGCGCCGCGGCGCGTGAGAGGTCCCCCTCCACGCCCCCCGGCATCCCGGAACAACCGGCCACCGTTGCACCGACCGTGAGCGCCGCCACGGCGGCGACGAGCCGTGGAGCGATCGCCCGGCGCCCGCCCGCCTCCCCTGCTCC
>NZ_JAALEH010000113.1:0-15639 GCF_011058195.1 Rhodococcus sp. 14C212
CGCGTACCCCCACATGCCCCCGCAATCCTCGGGCGGACAGGCCCTCCGACCGGCGGTGCAGCGCACCGCGGTGGGCGGTGCGTCGAGGATCGCCTCCACCGCGAGCGCGTGGTCCCAGCGGTCACCGAAGTCGTATTCGTACCAGAGGCGGTCCCCGGTGCCGGTCAGCAGCTGATCGAGCCGGACCGTGGATTCGAGCACGCCGTCGTCGCCGTCCTCGACGTCGAACGCGGTGACGAAGTGCGGGGAGCGGGGATCGCTCCCGGTGCGGAAGCGGTGCAGGTGGCCGTCGAGCCATCCCATCGCGGCCTGGATCACCACGTGCACCCGGTCGAGGGTCAGGTCGCCGGGCAGCTCGAGGCGCCGCCACACCGGCGGTGTGGCGCCGATCAGATCGAGCCGGACCCGGAAGCCGCGAATGCGGGCCGGTGCCTCACCGACCACCGGTTCGGGGGTGCGCAGCATGTCGTCGAGCCACGCCGTCGCACCGTCGGCGCGGATCGCGTTCACCATTGCCTGGTGTTGCTGCGGGGGGACCGTGGCCATCAGCTGTTCGGCGCGTCGGCGGGCATCGTCTGCGGTCGCCACGATCACCAGTGAACCATCGATCGTGAGCGGCCTGCCGAGGCGACCGGTCGTCGAAGCGAAGTGCCCTGCCCTTCACCGGGATCGGTCGTGGCCCGCGGCAGTGCCTCCTTCTCGTACGCCTCCTGGCCGTACCCGCCCCGCAGCGCGGCACCGATCGCCAGGGACCGCTCGTACCGCGAGCGTCTCTGTTGGTCGAGCAGCGCATGCCCCGAGACAGCCTTCCGAGGACGATCGCGTAGCGCACGTTCGCGCTGTGCGTGGACTCCACCAGATGCCCCGACCCGACGCGCACGCACCACGGCGCGTTGCACTGGTGCTCGCACACCACGTTCGGCTCGAGAGGTCCGTGCACCAGCTCCACCGAGAAGCGATGCGCCAGCAGCGTTCATTGCCGATTCGCGCGTTGGAAGTTGAAGGCCCGTACCCCTCGGGCGCACTGATCGCACCGACCCAGTACCAGCACGTCGGTGACTTGACGACCTTCGCCCAGAACGCTGCGACGTTCGCCTTCGACGGCTGCAACGAGTTGTCCACCACCCTGCACCCGCCGTGGCTGATCCGACGGCTCTGGAGCGACGTACTCGACCTCAGCATCCGGGAAGTCGAAGTCGAGGGACGGCTCGCTGTCGGTGCTCATGACCGGCGCAGCGTCACGATGCTGCGGTCACCGGCCGCGTGTCGTCGGCAACAGGCGCCGCGGGCAAGGCGGCGCCGCCGGACGCGTCCAGGCAGTCCTTTGCCTGCTCGATGATCTCCTTCGCCTCCCTTAGCTCGTCAGTTTATCCAAAGTCGTTGCACCACAACATAATTTATGGATAGTCGTGGTTATCCACCGTAGTCGGCGGGGATTCATGGGCGGGACGGTCACCGAGCAAGGACTGAAGCGTCACGTGGGTGCCGGTGCCGAGGCATGCTGGTGATGGCAGATCCTGAAAGCACATCGTGGCGGGACCCGGTATCCGCGTCGACGATCTCGCGCTGGGGCGCGGTCGGGGGCGGGCTGGTGGTTTGTTCCGGGGGGGCAGTTTCCGGTGGATCGGGGTGGTGTGGTCGTGCCGACGTTGGCGATGTGGGCCCGGTGTCCGTCGTTATCGGGGCGGCGAGGACCGGGACCGCTGCGCCAAGGCCGTGCTCGTCGCCGGCCGCCGGTGTCGGTGGGGGTGCGGGGTCGGGGACTGTGCGCTTGTCATGAGCGCACGTGCATGCGTTCTCCTTGGGGGCCGAAGATGGCGAGTACTTCGCAGGGGGTGGGTCCGGGGTTGCCGATCCAGTGGGGTGTGCGGGTGTCGAATTCGACCACTTCTCCGGGTTCGAGCACCAGGTCGCGGTTGCCCAGGATCAGGCGCAGTCGGCCGTTGAGCACGTAGAGCCATTCGTAGCCTTCGTGGGTTTGCAGCGTCGGGTGGGCGACGTCGTCCACGGTGGGCAGCACCATTTTGAAGGACTGCAGGCCCCCGGGGCGGCGGGTCAAGGAGAGGAAGGTCCGGCCGTGCCGGGTCACCGGCTTCGACCGGATTCTGGGGTCGCCGGTGTCCGGGGCGTCGACGAGCTCGTCCAGTGCGACCCGGTGGGCGCGGGCCAGGGGGAGCAACAACTCGAGGGTGGGCTTGCGCTGTCCGGATTCCAGTCGCGAGAGGGTGCTGAGCGAGATTCCGGTCTCCTCCGCCAGGTCGCTCAGGGTGGCTTCCCGCTCGAGTCGGAGCTGTCGCAGTCTCGGGCCCACATTCTGCAAGACGTCCCAGTCCATCATGTCGCCCAGTGTGCCGCAGCTTTGCCGTTCCGGCAAGAATGTTTGCCACCGTGCGGGAGGGGTCCGCACCCTGGAGGCATGACGGACAACGAGAGCTTCGATGTGGTGGTCGTCGGCGGCGGCGCTGCCGGTCTGAGTGGCGCGATGGTGCTGGGGCGGTCCCGTCGCCGGGTGCTGGTGATCGACGCGGGCGAGCCCCGCCATGCCCCGGCCGAGCATGCCCACAACTATCTCGGCCGGGAAGGGGTCCCGCCACTCGACCTGCTGGCCGACGGCCGGGCCGAGGTGGCGGCGTACGGGGTGGCACTGGCGGGCGACCGCGTGACGGCCGTGACCCGCACCGAGCACGGCTTCACCGTGGCCACCGGCAGCGGACGCGAGGTCGCCGCCCGGCGGGTGCTGGTTGCTGCAGGGGTGGTCGACGAGCTACCCGATGTCCCCGGCCTCGCCGAACGCTGGGGCCGCGACGTGCTGCACTGCCCCTACTGCCACGGCTGGGAGGTACGCGGTCGAGCGATTGCCGTCCTGGCGACCAGCCCCGTCGCCGGACACCAGGGCCTGCTCTGGCGCCAGCTCACCGACGACGTCGTCCTCGTCGTCGCCGACGGGGTCGAGCTGCCGCCCACCGACGTGGAGCGGATGGCCGCGATCGGTGTGCGGATCGAGTACGGCACTGCGCGTGCGGTCGTCACCGACGGCGACCGGCTGATCGGGGTGCGCCTGGCCGACGGTTCGCTGCTCGAGCGCGAGGCGCTCGTGGTGGCCTCCCGGCCGCAGGTGTGCCTCGACTTCCTGACCTCCCTCGGCCTGGAGTCGCAGCACGTCGAGCTGGGCGGGGCGCGGTTGGGGTCGGTGATCGCGGTCGACCCGGTGGGAGCGACCGCGGTGCCGGGCCTCTACGCGGCCGGCAACGCCACCGACATCGGCATGACCCTGATCGGCTCGGCCGCTCACGGCACCCGGGTGGGAGCCTTCGTCAACGCCGACCTGGCCGCCGAGGACGCCGACCGCGCGGTCGCCGAGCGCCGGGCCGAGCTGTTCGAGCAGCCCGCCTGGGAGGATCGCTACTCCGGGGAGCGGGTCTGGAGCGGACGCGTCAACCCCCAACTCGAGGCCGAGGCCTCGTCCCTGACGCCCGGACGGGCCCTGGACGTGGGCTGTGGTGAGGGCGCCGACACGGTCTGGCTGGCCGGCCGCGGCTGGTCGGTCACGGCCCTGGACTTCGCCGTCGCCGCCCTGGAGAAGACTGCCGCGCACGCAGCCGAGGCCGGCGTCGGCGACCGTGTCACCACGCTTGCCGCCGACGTCCGCAGCTGGCAGCCCGGCCAGCAGCGATGGGACCTGGTCTCCTCGCAGTTCCTGCATCTTCCCGACGGCGGGATGGTCGAGCTGACCCGGCGCCTCGGCTCCGCGGTCGCCCCCGGTGGCACCTTGCTCGTGGTGGGCCACCACCCCGACGACCTGGCGACCGGGCTGCGCCACGGTCACCACTGGTTCCTCTTCACCCCCGAGTCGCTGATTCCGGCGCTCGAGGACGGTCGGTGGGAGGTCGAGCTCTGCGAGGTCCGGTCCCGGACCACGGCCCACCCGCACTCCGGGGAGCAGGTCACCGTCCGCGACTCGGTGCTGCGGGCGCGACGACGCGGCTGAGCCGGAACGGTCGTGACGAGACCGGCCACCGCCCGTGCGGTCGACACCCGCAACGGCGCACCGACGGCCGCCGTTGCCGAGCCCATGGCACCGCTCGACGTTGCCCCTCGTGTTGTCACGGACATCGCCCACCTCGACGAGGTGAACCCGCCGCCGGCACCTCCGCTCTGCGGTGCGGCCCGCACCGCAGACCATCGAGCAACTGCCGGCGTTCCTCGACAGCGCCGACCTCGATCCGGTGGTCAAGGTGACCGCCCAACTCGAGATCACCTACCCGGAGTTGACCTTCGCGGCCCTGGCGGACCAGGCCGGGGCCAAGGCGGCGAGCACGGCCTCGCACCGGTACAAGAAGGCCAGGAGGCCGCTCTCGCCGCCGGATTCAGCATCCCGCCGCTGCCCGACCTCGGCGAAACCCTCGCCGGCGAGGGCACCGCCGCCGACGCGATACCGCTCGAGGCGCGCGCGGAGCTGGTGGTGCGCTGACGGGCCGGCACACAAACCCTTCTGCCGCGTCGGTATCCGTCTACGACAAGGGTGTCCGTCTACGACGAGGACGACTACCGGCGAATGCGGCTACTGGTGACCGACGACGGCAAGGTCGGCGCGCCCCTGCACGGCGACGAGATCGTCTCGGTGTTCGCACACCGGGACTGCGCCCACCCGCGGGCGGCACGCGCGATGGTTCGGCACGCTACCGCGCTCGGTGGCCGGCGTCTGGACTGTGTCGACACCGTGCTGCCGGACCTGTGCGCCGATGCCGGGTTCGTGCCCGCCGCGCGAGTGCGGTGGAACGACGACTACGCCCCTGCCGGCTGGGACTACGACAATGTCCGCGCCTTCAACGACGGCTGCCGGGACGTGGTGTTCATGACCGACGACCCCGACCGGGTCGGCGGCACGTACCTCCCGTGGGGGTGGGGGAGTGGGGTTGCCACCCGAGGGTGGACACCGGTTTTCATGCGGCGTGGGACAGCGTAGACGTCGAGTGGAGTCGTCGCCGGTCCGCGGCAGACGCGGGTCAGGAGAGGTCGATCGGTGGGAACGGGCCGCCTATGAGCTTGCGTCTGTTGTGACGTACCCGCCCGTACCGTTCCGCGTGCATTCGATAGCCGTTCTTCCCACGGGCCAGGTGCGATCGCGGTGACGGGTTCGGTGGGAGGCAATCGGCGACAAGCGAGACCGGACACGGACATGCCGGAGATGGTTCCTAAGCTGGAGTTGCCCGTTTTCCGTCGACGGGCGGAAGGACGTCCGCAGGGTGAGGGGAGTGGGTGTGGAGCCGAGGGTGAGCGAACCTGAACTCAGGGATCGCGTGCAACGCCTGCTTGCCTTTCTGGCCGAGCTCGTCAAAGCACGGAGCGCACCTGTCCGTACCCTCGACAAACACCGTGCCGTGATGTCTCTCGACGAGGGAAACCTCGACGTCGGCCTGAGCGCCGATGCCGCGGCAGGCGACGTCTTCCTCCGTGCACGGCGTATTGTTCTCGAAGCTCCCCCGCGTCCTCCCGCGCTGGTCGCGAAGTATGTGCAGGGGGCAATCGACAACTCTGCCGCTGAACCCACACTCGACCCACAGGCCCCCGACGCCGTCGAGATCTGGTGGGCGCAATGGCGGGCGTGGGCGGCGGTGGATCGGGAACGACGGCCCGCGTCGCAGCTGTACACGTTCCTGCAGCGCGCGATGCTGGACCTCGAGGCCCAACCGGAATCGCTCGAGCTCGTCGTCGCGTCGGGGTTGCTGCACCTGTCCGACGATGTTGCGGGCGCGCGGGTGCACACGCACTTGATCACTCAGTCCGCCCTCATCGAGCGGCACGAGGAATCCGGCGACCTGCTGGTGCGGCTGAATCCCGACGCCGTCCCGTCGCTCGAAGACACCCAGCTCCTCACCGGATTGGACGTGTTCGATCCATCGAGTACCCGCGACCTGCACCAATCCCTCGCGACTCAGGTCGCGTCGCCCCTCGACCCCGCGGCTCGAGTGTTTCTCAAGGACTGGACCGACCGGGCGCTTACCGTGCGCGTGGACGTCGTCGACCAGGCGGAGGAGGCATCGTCGCCCGAGGCGTTCGTGAGACCGTCGCCGGCCCTGGTGCTCCGCAAACGCGGCGCCTATGCGCTCATCGAGTACTACAACCGCATGACCGAGGCCGTCGCCGACGCGTCGAACCAGGTGCCGCTGGGTCTGGCGCAACTCGTCGAAGCGATCGAACCGGCCGACCGTGTCGCATGGCTCGACCGCATCGGCACACCGTCCGCGCTGTTTGCCGAGGATCCGTTGTTCCCGTTACCCGCGAACGATGAGCAGCGCGACATCCTCGATCGGCTCACCGGCGACAGCGGCGTCGTCGTCGAAGGCCCACCCGGTACTGGTAAGACACACACCATCGCCAACCTGGTGTCTGCGCTGCTCGCGGGTGGCCAGCGCGTGCTGGTCACCAGTGAGAAGGCTCAGGCGCTGCGTGTACTGCGCGACAAACTTCCGCCCGAACTGCAAGAGCTGTGTGTGGCGGTGACCGACCCGGCGCGGGGAGGGGCTGCGGAGCTCAACCGCAGTGTCAGCGAGATCGCTACCCGCAAGGCGCAATTCAACGGGCGGCGCGCAGCGCAGCGCATCGACGAACTCACCACGCAACGCAACGACGTGCTCAACCGTCGGGCGATGCTGACGGAACAGATCCGGCAGACGCGCGCGGAGCAGACGGTCGTTCACACCGCGGTCGCCGCCGGTTATGAGGGGACGGTCGCGTCGATCGTCCGGAGGGTCCGCGCACAGGAATCCCGACAGGGGTGGCTGCCCGTACCGCTGTTCACCGACGCCCCACCTCTGAGCGTCGAAGAATTCATCACCCTCCATGCGCTTCATCAGCGGTCGAGCGTCGAGCGGGCGCGTCGCCGGCAACAAGCGTTCCCCGACTTGTCCCTGCCCACCCAGAAAGAGGTGCAGGACGCGTGCGCCGCGGTCGCACCGGCATCGCAGGACGTGACCGGCGAAATGCCGGAGTTGCTGCGGATACTCGAGGGCGCGTCACCCGACATACTCGCCCGTATCCGCGATCTCTGCGAACAACTGCAGGGCGCTCTGCACGATGCAGAACGGCTGGATGTGGGATTTCAACGCGTGGCCGACGATGTCCTGTCGGGGCGGGCGCAGCACCTGTGGGGAAAGACCGCCGAGTTCGCAGGTCTCGTGCAGGCCGCGCAGGAGGCCGATCGCGTCGTCGGTGCCCGCACGGTGGCGACGCCGGTGACCGGGCGGCTCGCGTTCGAGGCGTATGACGCGCTGGCTCGCAAGCTGGAGGCGGGGGACACATGGCGCAGTGGCTTCTCCCGGTTCCGCAGGAGCGACGAGCAGTCGGCGGTCGAGGCGCTCGGCGAGCCTGCGACCGTCGACGGGGTCGCGGCCACTACCGCCCACTCGGTGCGTATCGTCGCCGAGCACCTCCGTGCGCTCGACGCGGTGCGGGTCGTGGGGATCGTCCTGCGCGATCTCGGTATCGACATCGCGCTCGACGACTCACGCAGCCGTGCCATCGGCACCCTGGCACTGATCAACCGGGACCGGGGCATCGTGGACAACCTTGTCACACGGGTACGGGATGTCGAATCGGCGCTGCGAGACATCAACCCTGGTGCGCCGCGGCTTGGGAGTGTCGAACAGGCGCGGTCGGTTGCGGAGTCGGCGCGGGCAATCGCCGCGGTCGGCACTGCGCAAGCCAGCAAGGCCTGGCTCGAATCCGTCGGTCTGTATGTGCGGGGCCAGATCGCCGGGGGAGCGTCGCCCGAAGGGCGCGCCCTGGCACGGGCCTTCCACGATGCGGACTTCGACGGTATCAATGCAGCGTTGGATGCATGGGATCGTGCGGCCGGTGAACAGCGGGAGGAGCTCGAACTCTTGTCGCTGCACGCGCGTGTGACCGATGCCGCACCGGCGCTCGCGCAGGCCATCGCCGAAGATCCGTCGTGGCCGCAGTGGCCGGTTCGTCTGGCACACATCGAGAGTGCGTGGGCGTGGCGTCGCGCAGAGCAGTGGGTGCGAAACGTCCACGAGGGGCGTGAGGACGGGCAGTTCGAACGTGACCTCGACGCGGTGGAGAAAGACATCTCGCGGTTGACCACGCGGCTCGTCGCGGAGAAGGCGTGGAGCGCGTGTCTCGACCGCACGACCGTCGAGCAGGTCCAGGCCCTGCACTCGTACCGCGACCATGTCGCGAGCATCGGAAAGGGTACCGGCAGATACGCAGAGCGTTATCGGGCTGCAGCGCGTGAGGCCATGCAGGTCGCGCAGGGCGCGGTGCCGGCGTGGGTGATGCCGTTGCAGCAGGTGCTGTCTTCGGTTCCGCCTGTACAGAACCTGTTCGATGTCGTCATTGTCGATGAAGCAAGCCAGGTCGACATCAGTAGCTTGTTCCTGCTGTGGTTGGCGCCGCGTGTGATCGTGGTCGGGGACGATAAGCAATGCGCGCCGAGTGCGGTGTCGTTGGGTGCGCTCGACGCAGTGTTCAGTCGTCTCGATTCATCCCTGCCCGACATCCCGAAGTACTTGCGCGATAGTTTCACTCCCCGCTCGAGCATGTTCTCGTTGTTGCGGTCGCGGTTCGGGAGCATCGTCCGGTTGCGTGAGCATTTCCGATCGATGCCGGAGATCATCGCCTGGTCGAGCGAACAGTTCTATGCAGACGACCCCCTGGTTCCGTTGCGGCAGTACGGGTCCGACCGCCTTCCGCCCCTGCGCACCACCTACGTCGACGGTGGTGTCGTCACCGGACAGAACTCGACGTTGACGAACCGTGTCGAGGGCGGTGCCCTCGTCGACACTGTGGTGCAGTGTGTCGAAGACCCCGCCTACGACGGGAAGACCTTCGGCGTGGTGGTCCTGCAGGGACAGTCGCAGGTCGACGTCATCCAGAACGAACTGTTGGACCGGCTCACCCCGCACCAATGGGACGAACGCAGACTCCGTGTCGGCACGCCTCCGGATTTCCAAGGGGACGAGCGGCACGTGGTGTTTCTGTCCATGGTGGTCGCACCCGACCAGAACATCGCGGCGATGACGAGGACCGAATACCAACGACGGTTCAACGTCGCCGCATCGAGGGCACAGGACCAGTTGTGGTTGTTCCATTCGCGGACCGTCGACACGTTGCGGCCGACGGACCTGCGGCATTCGCTGCTCACCTACCTGCAGTCGACGTCGCCGATGCCTGCGGCGCCGATGCCGGCGGGTGTGACGGATGAGGAGCGGCACGAGGCATTCGACAGTCTCTTCCAGCAGGAGGTGTTCCTCGACATCGCTGCCCGCGGATATCACGTGAACCCCCGGGTGGAGGTGAACGGTCACGTCATCGATCTGGTGGTGACCGGTGCGGCGGGCAAGCTGGCTGTGGCGTGCGACGGCGAGCAGTGGCACACCAATCCCGACCGGCAGCGCGCCGACCTCGAGCGTGAACGTGAACTGCGCCGGAGCGGGTGGAGGTTCTGGAGGGTCCGCGAATCCGAGTACTACCTCGACCCGGACGCGTCGATGTCGGGGCTGTGGGGCGAGCTCGAGCGGCGCGGCATTATCCCCGATGGTGCGGATGTCGTTGCTGTGTCCGACGTCGAGCCTTCCGGATTCACCGAGTCGTCGGTGGCCACGCCGGTGTCGTCCTCGCTGGCTGACACCATTGTGGAGGCACTCGGGAATGAGGAATATCCGGTCGTCGAGCTTGCCGATCGGCTCGAGATGGACTGGACGGTCGTTCTCGCGGTGCTCGAAGAGCTCGTCGTCGCGGGGCGGGTCGACGCGCTCGTTGCGCCAGGGCAACGGACGAACTATCGGGTTGCGGGTGTGGTTGATCGGACTGCCGACGATGTTGCCGGCTTCTGACCGAATCGGATGATTGGACGATTCGTAGGTCGGGTTTCGAGACGTTGGTGCCGCTGACCTCGCGTGGACCGTCGCAATGCCGGGGTTCGACCTCGTGGAGCAGGAGTGGCGACGACCAGTTCGTCGCCCGACGCTACGTCTTCGTGGGCGCAGCGCAGGCGTGCCTTCTCCTTTGATCGATTCGATTCTCCGCACGGTTCCTCGCGGAGGTCTGTGCGTGGCCCGCCGTATGGGGTATGACCGGAGTTGCGGCACAACATGATCGACTCCTCGTCTCCAGGTCTGTCCGATGTCTTCGACCCGCTGTCCTGCCGCTCATTCGGAACAAGTCCCTGTCCTGGACGATCGGTGGAGCTCATACTCGAGGCACGCGGGTGTGGACCTACAGTCGCGCCGGTTTCCTGAACTCAGGACGCGGACGGTCGGTCGCATACCCGGATTGGTGAAGCCACAGGCGAACGCATCGAGTGGTACCGTCCGCCGCCGGGCGGTGACCGCGGGGACTGCGATACGGCTCGATCGGCTCGTCTCCGGGCTCGTGGCTGCATTCCGCGCGTCGCACGATGCGGTGGCCGGTCGAAGAAGGTTCTGCTCGGGTCTGCCCCGGAAGCGAACGACCAGCTCCTGCGCACCTGTCTGCTGGAGAAGTTGCCCAGGGGTCTATGCCCGCGCAGCCTGGTGTCGAGATCGAACGGGCGGGTCCACGGGTCAGTGTGCGGATGTCCCTCGAACCGGTCCCGCGAGCGATGGCCACGACGGCAGATCCGGAGCCTGTGTCGCCTCCGCCGGTGACCATCCCTACGTCGGCGGGCCCGTTCGAGTACACGCCGCCGATCGACCTGCACCGCGACACCTGTTCGGCGCAGGAGGCGTCGAACAGGCTCTCCCGCACGGGACAGTCGAATTCACGGACCATCGCGCACGAGCGATGCAAGGAGTCGAAACTGCTCGCACTCGAGGTTGCCAACGGGTTTCGGCTCCCGAACTTCCAGTTCGATCCGCGCGGCGGCATTCATCCGTTGGTCGAGCGCGCGAACGTGCGGCTCGGTGCGTTCGAGGACCCGTGGGGCACGTTGTCGTGGTGGTTCGAGGAGAGCGACATCCTCGACGAGAGGACACCGGCGGTGGCCTTGGCCGCCGGCACGTTGGACGAGCGGATCCTCGACGCGGCGCTCGACGATCTGACGGCAGGAATGTGAGCGAGGACCCCGCCGGCGAACCGATCGAGTTTGCCCTCGAACACCCGGACGACGACGAGTTCTGCAACGGGTCGGCCGTGGAGGTGACGACCGTGAAAGCGGGCACGACGCTGTGGCGGTTCGTCGAGCTCGACCCGCCCTACGACGTGTCGACGTTCAACCCGAACATTTCCCCCCATCACGAGCGGCCGACTGGGGCCCAGCTGGGCGAGCAAGGCCGCTTCGATCCTCTCGACCGTGCGCACGGGGGTACGTGTATTGCTCGCCGACCCTGGGCGGCGCCGTCGCCGAAGGCATCCTGCGCGGGAAAAGGATCCCGGCCAGCCACATCGTGCCGGCCATCCAGGTCGACGGACGAGCCCTGGTGCGGTGGCAACTGCACGTCGACATCGACGTCGCAGCCCTGCACGACCCGCACCTACGCCAGCTCAGCCTGATCAGTGCGATCCACAGCTGTTCTCGCAGGGATTACGGCTGGAGCCGCCGCGTCGCGCACGCCGTCCTCGCGCACAACCCGCACCGGCACGGCCTGATCTACCCGTGCCGCAACGACACCGGCAGCAGGGCACTGTTGGTGGTGTACCGCCCGCGCGGGCCGCTCACCGAACCCGACGCCTACAGCCTCGTCGATGTGCGCGCCCCGGTCGACGATGTCTCGTTGCGGTACGACATCGCCCACAAGCTCTCGGCGCTGGTCGACCGCGCCGAAGCCACGCACGGCATCATCACGATCACCCGGCACGGCAAACCGGCCGCGGTCCTGATGTCGGTCGACGATCTGGAATCGCTGCAGGAAACGATCTACTGGCTGTCTCGTCCCGGCACCGCCGAGTCGGTCGCGGTCGCCGACCGCGAGTACGCCGCCGGCCGGACCACTTCGCTCGAGGAGCTGCGCGCGCGCTCCGACACCGAGAGCACCACACCCCGGCCGGAGGAGGTCACTGTGCTGCACCAGCCACGGTGAGGTCGATGCGTCGGCCGGATGGACCGCTGAACGCAGCGGTCCGGTGTTCGTGTCGATCATGTCGACTGCCGCTGGGTAGGGCGCATCACTGTGTCCCCCTTGCCGAGCATCTACTTTCAAAGTAGATTGAAAGTATGTCTGTGGGTGAGGTTCCGTTCTCGGATATCCAGAACAAGGGGAAGGCGACGTTGTCCGAGTGGCAGCGGTCGGGTGCCCGTCCGCTGCGCGTGACCCGACGCGATGATGAGGATCTGGTACTGATGACGGCGGTACGGGCGGACCAGGAGCGGGAGGTGCTGGCGGCGGCGACGGCCATGGTCGACGCCCTGCTGCACTCGGGAAACCGTGATCTGGTCCGCACGGTGGTCGAGGCGGCATTTCCCTGGGTGAGTTACCTGTCGAACGAGGAAGCAGCCGACTTCGTCGACGAGTTGATCGTGTCGTTGCGGGCGGGCTCGTCACTGGATAATCCGGCTCCTGTGGCCCGCACGATCGAGATGTGGCGTCATACCGCGGAGGTGTATGCCGATCCGGAGCTCGCCCGCATCCTGTCGGCGTCGTCGGAGGGTGATTTCGGGTCCGTGTCGGTGCCGGAACTGTGAGTCCGACGAGGGGTGAGCGGGTCGCGCCGCCGGCGTCCGGGTCGTTGTGGGATCTGCGATTTGCCACCAGCGAGGCTGCGAAGGGTTGGGACGAGCTGTGTCGGCAGGTGCCGGCGAACACGTTGGTGGCATACGAGGAGATGTGGCGCCGCGAGGTCGAGCAGGAGTCGACGACGCGTCACCACCGGTTGAAGGGGAAGCTCGCGACGGGGGTGCACAACGGAATCGAGATGGAGCAGTGGCAGTATGAGGTCACTGCCGGCGGGCGGGTCTGGTACCTGGTGGACATCGAGCGGCGCACGTTGTGGCTGAAGTACGCAGGCACCGCTCATCCGAAACAGACCGAGTGATCCGGCCGGGAGTGGTTCGGGTCGCGCGCAGGAAGCAGGCCGGGCTCGGTGCTGCGGACGATCGAGGCAGTCGGTGAGCTCGCCGATCGGCGCCCCGCTCTCGCCTCGGTGCCGTGCCCCTACGGCGTGGCCTTCCGCATCTGCTCGCAGCTCGGGGTGTCGCGGGGAGATCCGGGCGAACGCCGACACGATCACGTTCCGGAGGTTGAGGTGCATCGCTCGCCGCCGACACCGCTCGTCGCCGACGTCAGGGTCATCGAGTCGTACCGTGGACGTCCGCGGAGGGGCGGTCCGGCGCAGGAATCAGAGGGCGAGCATCGCGCCGGCGACCTGGTCGGCCGCGGTGTCCCGCAGGGCGGTGCCCATGTCGTCGAGGACGAGCAGCCGCGCGGTGGGGATCGTGGCGGCGAGCACCTCGCCGTTGCCGACCGGGAAGAACGGATCCGCGCGGCCGTGCACGACGAGTGTCGGCAGGGTCAGCTCGCCGAGGCGCTCCCGCCACCGCGGCGTGCAGTCGAGCCGGGCGAACACCATTGCGAGTTGATTCGCCTGCTGCACGGCGGAGTCGCTCGACGGTGTGCGGTCCCAGATCCGTGTCGCGGTCGCGCGTGCCTGCTCCGGGTCGTTGCCGAGCAGCGCGGCGCCGTCGGCGGCGAACGCGGCGACGGCGGCTCGGTCGGTCCAGTCGGGCATCGGGCGCGAGAACACCGCGTCCATGGTCGCCGCGTCATGGTCCGGCAGATCGTCGTCGACCGGGCCGGGCGCCACCGGTCGGGTGCTCACCAGCGTCAGGGCCGAAAACGCCTTCGGATGGTCGAGCGCGGCTACCTGAGCGACCATCCCGCCGACCCCGACGCCGCCGAGGTGAGCCGTCGCGGCACCGAGCGTGTCGACAAGGGCCGCCGCATCGGCGGCCAGATCGCGCAGACGGTACGCCGGTGCCTGCGGGTCGAGGGTCGTCGAGGCTCCGCAGTCGCGCAGGTCGTAGCGGACCACCCACCGGCCACCCGCCGCGAGCCGCTCGCACACCGAGTCGGGCCACGACAGCATCGTGGGCCCGCCGGCGAGCAGCACGAGCGGATCGGCATCGCGGCCGAAGGTCTCGACGCCGAGTTCGACGCCGTTCGTCCGCACGGAGGTCGTTGTGCTCATGGTTGTTCCTTCCCCTCGGCTCGGATCCACTGTTCCTGACCCGAGATCCACCCGAAACTCATCGGCATCGTCTGTGAGCCGCGTACGCATGCGGATCCCTATCGACACACATCAGGCTGATCTGTCGAAACCCCACCGGTAGCAGAGCTCGGCGCTGTTCGGAGTGCCCAATCCACCGTGTACCGGCGCTATCGAACGAGCCGATGAGCATGGCGAGCGGCCATTGAAGGCGGATAAGGCCGCCACTTACCGCTGAGTATTTCTCGCCACTCATCGCTGCGAACGACACCCGAAAGCTGTCGCAGCGGATGTTGGCGGCGATTAGTCAGCGGTAAGTGGCGTCCCCGAGGCGGGCTTGTCGAGGTGCCGATAGATGGTGGAGCGACTGACGCCCGATGCTGCTGCGATTTCGGGCAGGGTGGCGCCGACTTCTCCCACGCGGATCTGCCCGCCCTCGCCGCGCAGGTCGGGGCCCTCGGCCGGCAGCTGTCCGCCCCGACGATCGACGTACAACTGGTGGCCGACACCGTCACCGCGGTGCGGGGCACGCTCGCGCCGCTGGCCGACCTGCTCGCCTCCGGTGCCGCCCACCCGGCCGCGACCGGGCGGCTCGCCGCCGCGGCCCCCGGCAGCGCCGAACACAGCGCCGCCCAGGTCCTGGGCGCCGCGCACCGCTCCGACCTGGCCGGGGCGCTCGACTCTGTCGCCACCATCGCCGGCATCGTCACCAGGCTGCGCGATTCCGGCACCACCACCGTGCCCGCCACCTCGACCGACGTGCAGACCCTGTCGCCGCTCGCCGCCACCCTGCCCGGCCGGCTCGCCCCACTCGCCGCCACCCCCAGCGAGGCCCTGTCGAGCGCCGGCAGTGTGCTCGCGGTGCTCGAGCCGACCGTGGTGCTCGAGCAGGTGCTCACCGTCGCCACCGGGATCACCGCCCTCGATGTCCCCGGCATCCTGCACAACCTGACCGTGTTGCCGCAGAAGGTGGCCGCGCTCGATGCCCGCGGCGCCCACCGGGTCGCGGGGGAGCTGAACAATCAGTTCGCCCCGCTGGTCACCATGGCCGCCGACGTCGACCTCGAGTGGGTTTCGCAGGTGCTCGCGGTCCTCCCGGACCCGTCCGGGGTCGCCCGGATCGCCGCGCCGGTGGCCTCGATCCTGGCCCAGGTGGACCTCCTCCGCCTCGCCGAGCTGGTCGGGCAGATCCAGGAGATCGCCTGGACCGCCGTGGAAAAGCTCTTCCCACCACCCGGCCAGGCACCCGATCCGATCGGGGCCGGTGCGGTGATGACCGGCCTGGTGCCGGTCGGGCTCGAGCTGGCGTCGGTGGCGGTGACCATGCTCACCGGCACCGGCACCGGCACCGGCACCGGCACCGGCACCGGCACCGCCACCGCCACCGCCACCGCGACCCCGCCCGCGCTGCCGGGCACCCGGGCCACCGCGACGGTGCCCGCCACTCCCGCCCCGGCTCGGAACCTGGATCTGCCGGCGCTGACCGGGCACCTGACC
>NZ_JAALEH010000114.1:0-15536 GCF_011058195.1 Rhodococcus sp. 14C212
GTGCTGGGTGTGGTCGCGTTCGACGAATTCGCCGGACGCGGCGCCGGGGGCGGCGAGGTTCATGAGGCGGTACTCCTGGGGACTGTCGCACTGCGACGGACTGGATGTGATCCACGCTATGGGTGAACAGGGGTGATGTAAATTGACGCTTTCGGCGAAATTGCATAACTTGTGGTGATGGAACGCCCTTTCGTGCCCCCCGTCGACCGGGCGTCACGACTCCTGGATCGCATCCGGTTGCGCCACCTGACGTGCTTCGTCGCCGTCGCGCAGGAGGGCAACCTCGGCCGGGCCGCCGTCCGGCTGCACCTGAGCCAGCCGGCGGTCACCAAGACCCTCAACGAACTCGAATCCCTCGCCGGCCTGCGCCTGGTGGACCGCGGGCGGCACGGCGCCCGGCTCACCCCCGCCGGCGAGGAGTTCCTGAGCCACGCCGTCGAGGTCACCGACGCGCTGGGGTCCGCCGCCCGTGCCCTCTCCGGGACCGGGCAGCCGGCCGTCGCCCCCGTACGGGTCGGCGCCCTGCCCACCGTCGCGAGCACCCTGCTGCCCGGTGCGGTCACCCGGCTGCGGGGCCGGCGTCCGCACGTCGGTGTGCAGATCCGCACGGCTCCGAACACCGCCCTCCTGGGCGCGGTGCGCGCCGGCGAACTCGACTTCGTCCTCGGCCGGATGGCCGACCCGGAGACCATGCAAGGGCTCTCGTTCGAACTTCTGTACGCCGAGTCGCTGGCCCTGATCGTGCGCCCGGGGCATCCGCTGGCCGGGGGACCGGTGTCGGTGCCGGCGGTGCTGAACCATCCCCTCGTCGTCGCCACCGCCGGTACGGTGCCGCGGCACCACACCGAGGGCTTCCTCGCCCGGCACGGGCTGCGGCTGCCGTCCGGCAGCGTCGAGACCCTCGACGTCTCTGTCGCGCGCGGGCTGGTGCGCGCCGGTGACGCGGTGTGGCTGACACCCGAGCGGGTGCCCCAGGACGACCTCGACGACGGCACGCTCGTGCGGCTGCCGGTACCGACCCCGGGCACCGCCGAACCCGTAGGATTGCTGCGCCGCAGCAGCGCGGACACCCCCGTCGTCGCCGACGAGCTCATCGGGATCCTGCGCGAGATGGCTGTCGGGTGATCATGGCAGGATCTCCCGCATGGCTGAACAGACTTCCGACACCCCGACGACCGAACTGTGGGTCGAGCGCACCGGAACCCGCCGCTACACGGGCCGCAGCTCCCGAGGTGCCGAGGTCCTGATCGGGTCGGAGACCGTCGAGGGTGTCTTCACCCCCGGCGAGCTGCTGAAGATCGCGCTGGCGGCCTGTTCGGGGATGAGCTCGGACTTCCCGCTGTCGCGCCGGCTCGGCGACACCTACGACGTCACGATCCGTGTCTCCGGCGCCGCGGACCGGGAGAACGAGGTGTACCCCCACCTCGTCGAGGAGATGGCGCTGGACCTGAGCGAGCTCGACGAGGAGGCGCAGGGGCGCCTCGTCGCGCTCGTCGAGCGATCCGTCGACAAGGTGTGCACCGTCGGCCGTACGCTCGAGGCCGGTACCGAGGTGACGCTGAAGATCGTTCCGGACGCGTGAGCGGCGGACGTCGGCAGGGAGGGCGGATGAGTCGTACAGCGGCCGGACTCGCGCTCGCCGTCGGGCTCCTGGCGGGTGGGGCGCCGGCGACGGCCGCGCCCGCCCCGGCGGACTGCGCGCCGTGGCGGGTGGACGTCGTCGCGTCCGGGCTCGGGGTGCTCGAGAATCTCGCGTTCGACGGTCGCGGCCGGCTGCTGGCCTCGGCGTCCACCCCGGCCGGCGGCGGGTCGTTGCTGGCCCTCACGCCCGAGGGGCGCGCCGACGCCGTGGTGGCCGAGGTTCCGGCGCCCGGCGGCATCGTCGTCGACGACGGCACGGCGTACTTCACGACCGGCAACGGCACCGTCTCCGGGCTGCTCGGCCGCACCGACGGCACCCTGGAGGCGGTCGACCTCGACACCGGGACGCGGCGCACCGTCGCGTCGGGCCTGACCATGCCCAACGGTCTCGTCCGCCTGCCCGACGGGGACTTCCTCGTCAGCCGGAACCTGGGCAGCCCCCCGGGCCTGACGCGCGTCCCGGTCGAGGGTGGGGCCCCGGAAACGATCCGCACCGACCTCGGCTCCGTCAACGGCCTCGCGGTCGACGACGAAACCGTTTATGCGGCTACGACTTTCGATCCCACCACCCGGATTCACGCGTTGAACGCCGGCGACCTCGCCGGTCCGGTCCGGACCCTGGACCCGTCCGGGCCCGGGCCCCTCGAGACTGCCGACGATCTCGACGTCGGACCCGACGGGGCGTTGTACGTCCCGCTCAACGTCGCCGGGAAGATCCTGCGGGTCGACCCGGTCACCGGCGCCGGCTGCACGGTCGCCACGGGGGTGCCCTTCGTCTCCGCGGTCGCGTTCGGCGAGGGCGCCGGCTGGGACCCGGACGTCCTCTACACCACCGGCTTCGACGGCGCCGTCCACGCCGTCCGTCCGGTCCGCAGTACGGGGGAGCGGTCGTGACGCAGTCGCCGCCGGACGCCGTCCGGCTCACCGCCTGGGTGCACGGGCGCGTGCAGGGTGTGGGGTTCCGCTGGTGGACGCGGTCGAGAGCCCTCGAGCTCGGCCTCGCCGGTCACGCCACCAACCATCCCGACGGGCGCGTGCTCGTCATCGCCGAGGGCCCCCGCGACGCCCTCGAACGACTCCTCGCCGCGCTGCGCTCGGGCGAGACCCCGGGAGAGGTGCGGCTCGTGGTGGAGAGCTGGGAGCCGACGCGCGGTGACCTGACCGGCTTCGTCGAGCGGTGACGGCCCGCCGGTAAGGTTTTCGCACATGTATTTGAAGGGTCTGACGCTCAAGGGCTTCAAGTCTTTCGCGTCCGCGACGACTCTGCGGTTCGAACCGGGCATCACGTGTGTCGTGGGGCCGAACGGTTCCGGCAAGTCCAACGTCGTCGACGCCCTCACCTGGGTGATGGGGGAGCAGGGCGCCAAGGCGCTGCGCGGCGGCAAGATGCAGGACGTCATCTTCGCCGGCACCGCCGGCCGGCAACCCCTCGGTCGTGCCGAGGTCACCCTCACCATCGACAACTCGGACGGCGCGCTGCCCATCGAATACTCCGAGGTGTCCATCACCCGGCGGATGTTCCGCGACGGCGCCGGCGAATACGAGATCAACGGGAACTCGTGCCGGCTGATGGACGTGCAGGAACTGCTGTCCGACTCCGGCATCGGCCGCGAGATGCACGTCATCGTCGGTCAGGGCCGCCTCTCCGCCATCCTCGAGTCCCGGCCGGAGGACCGCCGCGCGTTCATCGAGGAGGCCGCCGGCGTCCTCAAGCATCGCAAGCGCAAGGAGAAGGCGGTCCGCAAGCTCGACGCGATGCAGGCCAACCTCGCGCGCCTGACCGACCTCACCGCCGAGCTGCGCCGGCAGCTCAAGCCGCTCGGCCGCCAGGCCGAGGTGGCGCGCCGTGCCCAGACCGTCCAGGCCGACCTGCGCGACGCCCGGCTGCGGCTCGCCGCCGACGACCTCGTTGCCCGGCGCTCCGAGTTCGCCGACCAGGACGAGCAGGAACGCGTCCTGCGCGAGCGACTCGACCACGTCTCCGCCGAGCTCGCCGACGCCGACGCCGAACTCGCACGCCACGAGGAGGCGGTCGCGCGGCTCACCCCCGGCGCCGAGGCCGCGTCGCAGACCTGGTTCCGGCTCTCCGCGCTCGCCGAACGCCTCGGCGCCACCGTGCGCATCGCCCAGGAACGTGCCCGCCACCTCGACACCGCCCCGGCGGCCCGCGACGGCCAGGACCCGGACGAGATGGAGGCCCGCGCCGACCGCATCGCCGAAGAGGAGGCCGAACTCGTCGAGGCCGTCGAGGTCGCCCACGGGACCCTCGAGGCGGCGAAGGAACAGCTCGCCGTCCAGGAAGAGGCCGCCGCGGCCGCCGAGCGGGCGCACCTGGCCGCCGTGCGGGCCGTCGCCGACCGGCGGGAGGGACTCGCGCGCCTGGCCGGACAGGTCGACACCGTGCGCACCCGCGCCGAGTCCATCGACGCGGAGGTGGCCCGGCTGACCGTCGCCATCGAAGAGGCCCGGCTGCGCGGTGTCGCCGCCCAGGCCGAGTTCGAGACCGCCCAGGCCCGCATCGACGACCTCGACGCCGGCGAGATCGACGCCGACGCCCAGCACGAACGCGCCCTCGAGGCGCTGCGGCTCGCCGACGCCCGCCTGAAGGAACTGGAGGACGCCGAGCGCGCGGCCGGCAAGGAGGTCGCCTCCCTCGGGGCGCGCATCGAGGCGCTGTCGATGGGCCTCGAACGCAAGGACGGCGCCGCCTGGCTCCTCGAGCACCGCCCCGACCTGGGACTGCCGGGTCCCCTCGCGGAACGCGTCCGGGTCGAGGCCGGCTACGAGGTCGCCGTCGCAGCGGCGATGGGCCCGGCCGCGGACGCGCTGGCCGCGGATTCGGTCCCGGCGGCCGCCGCCGCCGTCGCCGCCCTGGTGGACGCCGACCAGGGCCGGGTCGCGTTCGTCGCCGGGGGCACCACCGCGCCGGCCGAGCCGGCGAGGCTGCCCGACGGGACGCGCTGGGTGCGGGACGTGATCGACTGCCCGGCGGAACTGCGCGGCGGACTCGACGCGCTGCTGGCGCGCACCGTCGTCGTGGACGACCTGCCCTCCGCGATCGAACTGTGCCACGTGCGCCCCGAGCTGCGGGCCGTGACCCGCAGCGGTGATCTCGCCGGCTCGGGCTGGGTCGTCGGCGGATCCGGGCGCGCGCCGAGCACCCTCGAGGTGCAGGCCGCGATCGACGCGTCCCGTGCCGACCTCGACCGCGCCGTGCGGCGCTCCGAGGAACTCTCGGCGGCCCTCGCCGGCGCCCAGGCCGAACAGGCGGCCCGCGCCGAGGTGGCCGAACAGACCCTCGCGGCCCTCAACGAATCCGACGCCGCGATGTCCGCGGTGTACGAGCAGCTCGGCCGGCTCGGGCAGGCCGCGCGCGCCGCCCACGCCGAGTCCGAGCGGCTCGCGGCGCAGCGCACCAACGCCGAGACGGAGCGTGACACGGCCCGCCGCGAGGTCGTCGAACTCGAGGAGCGGCTGCGGCTGGCCGAATTGGAGCAGAGCGACGCGGGCGACGATCCCGGCACGGACTCGACGGCGGTCGACCGGGAGGTCGCCGCCGCAGCCCTCGCCGAGGTCCGGGCCGTCGAGATGGAGGCGAGGCTCGCGGCCCGCACCGCGGAGGAGCGCGCCCAGGCGCTGCGCGGCAAAGCGGACTCGCTGCGCCGCGCAGCCCAGGCCGAGCGCGAGGCGCGGGCCCGGGCCGAACGGGCGCAGCGCGCCCGCAAGGAGGCGGCGGCGGTCGCCGCGGCTGTTGCCGAGTCCGGCGCCCGGGTGGCGTCCCATCTGGACGAGGTGGTCGCCGCGGCCTCCGCCCACCGCGACGAGCTGACCCGTCAGCGCGCCGAGCGCGCCGAACAGCTCGACAAGGTCAAGGAGCGGGTGCGCGACCTCACCGCGCAGCGGGCCCAGCTCACCGACGCGGTGCACCGGGACGAGGTCGCCCGCGCGCAGGCGGCGCTGCGGATCGAGCAGCTCGAGCAGGCCGTCGTCGAGCAGTACGCGATCGCCCCCGACGATCTGGTCGCCGAGTACGGCCCCGACGTGCCGCTGCCGCCGTCCGAACTGGAGATTGCCGAGTTCGAACAGGCGCGGGAACGCGGCGAACAGGTCGTCGCCCCGCAGCCGCAGCCCTACGACCGCGCCACCCAGGAGCGGCGCGCCAAGCGCGCGGAGAAGGACCTGACCACCCTCGGCAAGGTCAACCCGCTGGCGCTCGAGGAGTTCGCCGCGCTCGAGGAGCGGTACAACTTCCTCGCCACGCAACTCGAGGACGTCAAGAACGCCCGCAAGGACCTGCTCGGCGTGGTCGCCGACGTCGACGCTCGCATCCTGCAGGTGTTCACCGAGGCGTACGCGGACGTCGAGCGCGAGTTCGAGCAGGTGTTCGCCAAGCTCTTCCCCGGCGGCGAAGGCCGCCTCGTGCTGACCGATCCGTCGGACATGCTCACCACCGGCATCGAGGTCGAGGCCCGGCCGCCGGGCAAGAAGGTCAAGCGGCTGTCGCTGCTCTCCGGCGGCGAGAAGTCGCTGACGGCGGTGGCCATGCTCGTTGCGATCTTCCGGGCCCGGCCGTCCCCGTTCTACGTCATGGACGAGGTGGAGGCCGCTCTCGACGACACCAACCTGCGCCGGCTCATCGGTCTGTTCGAGCAGCTTCGGGAGAAGTCCCAGCTCATCGTCATCACCCACCAGAAGCCGACGATGGAGATCGCCGACGCCCTGTACGGGGTCAGCATGCGCGGCGACGGCATCACCCGCGTCATCTCGCAGCGGATGCGCGGTCAGGATCTTTCTCGCCCAGAGCTGAGCGCGGCCGTTGCGCCTGACAGTATGGGGGCGTGAGTACCGGAGCCTGGATAGCCATCGCGGCGGCACTTGCCGTCCTCCTCGTCGCGCTCGTCGTCGGCCTGACCCTGTACCGGAGACGGCAGGTGTCGCTGACGGCCGAGCAGACGCCGCAGCTCGGCACCACCGAGCAGAAGGACCGTTCCGGCGGTTACAAGGCCGCGGGCGGATTCAGCTTCACCCAGGGGGCGACCGCGACGGCACCGCCCCAGCCGGTCGAGCGGCCGGCCCCGAGACCGCCGGTGGTCCCGGAGCCGCCGGCGTCCCCCAAGCCGCCCGTCTCTCCGGAATCGACGGTGGTGCCGGAACCGACGGTGGCGCCGGCACCGAAGGTCGTGCCGGAACCGAAGGTCGTGCCGGAACCGAAGGTTGTGCCACTGCCCAAGGAGGTATCGGAGGCTCCGGCGCCGACGGTCGAGCCCCGGGTGGAGCCCGAGCGGGCACCGGAGGCCGGCGCCGCGCCCACCGTGGAACCGGCCCCCAGGGTCGAGCCCGTCCCGGGCGTCGAGCCGGAGACCGCGCCGGCGCCCTCCGAGGTCGTCCCGCCGGTCGAGGAAACCACGCCGGTCGAGGAAACCACGCCGGTCGAGGAGGTTGCGCCGGTCGAGGAAGCTGCGCCGGCACCCGCCGTCGAACCCGAGGTGGCGGCTGTCCCGCTCGTTCCCCCGATCGAGGAGATCGCCCCGACCGAGGGCCGGCTGGACCGTTTGCGTGGCCGTCTCGCCAGGTCGCAGTCGGCGGTGGGCAAGAGCCTGCTCGGTCTGCTCGGCGGCGGCGACCTCGACGAGGACTCGTGGGAGGAGATCGAGGACACCCTGCTGATCGCCGACCTCGGTGCCGCCACCACCACACAGATCGTCGAGCGGCTGCGGGTGCAGATGGCCGCCCGCAGTGTGCGCACCGAGGCCGAGGCCAGGGCCGTCCTGCGGGACGTGCTGGTCGAGGCGCTGCACCCGGAGCTGGACCGGTCGATCAGGGCGCTGCCGCACCAGGATCACCCGGCGGTGCTGCTCGTCGTCGGGGTCAACGGCACCGGTAAGACCACCACCACCGGCAAGCTCGCCCGGGTTCTCGTCGCCGACGGCCGCCGCGTTCTGCTGGGCGCCGCCGATACCTTCCGTGCGGCCGCTGCCGACCAGTTGCAGACGTGGGCCGAGCGGGTCGGCGCCGAGGTCGTGCGCGGCAGGGAGGGCGGCGATCCGGCCGCGATCGCCTTCGACGCCGTCGCCAGGGGCACCGATCAGGGTGTGGATGCCGTGCTCATCGACACCGCCGGCCGGCTGCACACCAAGACCGGTCTGATGGACGAGCTCGGCAAGGTCAAGCGGGTCGTGGAGAAGAAGGCCGCGGTCGACGAGGTGCTGCTCGTGCTCGACGCGACGATCGGGCAGAACGGCCTGATGCAGGCGCGCGTGTTCGCCGAGGTCGTGGACATCACCGGCGTGGTCTTGACCAAGCTCGACGGCACGGCCAAGGGCGGGATCGTCTTCCAGGTCCAGCACGAGCTCGGGGTCCCCGTGAAGCTCGTCGGTCTCGGTGAGGGCGCGGACGACCTCGCGCCGTTCGAGCCGGGCGCATTCGTCGACGCCCTGCTGGGCTGACCCGCCACCGCAGTACCGGCCACCACACCACCGCCACCGGCCACCCGGCTTCAACCGGGTGGCCGGTTCAGGTCACGGAAATATCACAAATCGTCACTCGGTTCCCATCTGCCACTCCGGTTCGGTAGAAACAGGTGCCGGACGGATCCCGCGGGGCGGGTGGCGACGGGGAAGCAGCGACGAGAGGCTCCTGCAGGAGCTCGCCGCGCTGGCCACCCGGCCCCGCCGGGTCCGTCCCGGCTCGGGTCGTGATCCGCCCCCTTCCGGCTCCCCGCGAAACGTCGTGCGACCGACCCGGTTCGGCGGCCGGCGTCGGTGGATGCGCCGCGAAACAGGAACGAAACACATGTCCGATTTGCGTTCACTCCGCTGAAACAGCGCGGCGCTCCCGCCGAAACATCACCACAGCATTCTTCTCTCGACGACGCGCTGACCGGCGCGGCCAACAGGGAGGTTGCAAGTGGAGGAAGTGGTGAACACCGGCGACGCGGCATGGATGCTGATATCGGCGTCCCTGGTGCTGTTGATGACGCCCGGTCTGGCGTTCTTCTACGGCGGCATGTCGCGCACCAAGGCCGTCCTGAACATGATGATGATGTCCTTCGGGGCAATGGCGGTCATCGCGGTGATCTACGTGCTGTGGGGCTGGTCGATGTCCTACGGCACCGAGGACATCGGGGGCATCTTCGCGAACCCGTTCGAGATGTTCGGTCTACAGGGTGCCATCTACGACGACACCGGTGAGTTCCTGCCCGGCCTCGGCGACTACCCGCAGATCATCGACATCGGCTTCCAGGTGACGTTCGCGGTCATCACCACTGCTCTCATCAGCGGTGCCCTCTCCGAACGGGTGAAGTTCGGCACCTGGCTGGCCTTCTCCGGCATCTGGGTCACCCTCGCGTACTTCCCCCTCGCTCACATGGTGTGGGGCGGGGGCCTGCTCTCCGGCTCCGAGGACGGCCTCGCCGCCACGATCTTCGGCACCTCCGACGACGGAGAAGGCGGGCTCGTCGCGACCGTCGCGCCCATCGACTTCGCCGGTGGCACCGTCGTGCACATCAACGCCGGCATCGCCGCGCTCGTCCTGGCGCTGATCATCGGCAAGCGCGCGGGCTTCGGCCGCACCGCCTTCCGTCCGCACAACCTCCCGTTCGTCATGCTCGGTGCCGCCCTGCTGTGGTTCGGCTGGTTCGGCTTCAACGCCGGTTCCGCGTTCGCCGCCGACGGTGTGGCCGGCCTGGCCTGGGTCAACACCACCACCGCCGCGGCCGCGGCGATCCTCGGCTGGCTCCTCACCGAGCGCATCCGCGACGGCAAGGGCACCAGCCTCGGTGCCGCTTCAGGTGCCGTCGCCGGCCTCGTCGCCATCACCCCGGCCGCCGGTGCGCTCAGCCCGGTCGGTTCGATCGTGCTCGGCGCGACCGCCGGCGTCCTGTCCGCCCTGGCAGTCGGCCTGAAATACAAGTTCGGCTACGACGACTCGCTCGACGTCGTCGGCGTGCACCTCGTCGCGGGCCTGTGGGGCACCATCGCGATCGGGTTCCTCGGCACCGAGACGGGTCTGTTCTACGGCGGCGACTACAAGCAGCTCGTGATCCAGATCGTCATCGCAGTCTTCGCCCTGGTCTACACCGGCATCATCACCGCGATCGTCGCCTTCGCGCTCAAGCCGCTCGGCTGGCGGGTGTCGGAGGAGGAAGAGGCACGCGGCATCGACGAGGCCGAGCATGCGGAGTCCGCATACGACTTCGCCGCCGCCCTCAAGTGATAAGAAGACATCAGGGCACTGGAGACTGGGAAGGGATGAGGATATGAAGCTGATCACGGCAATTGTCAAGCCGTTCACCCTCGAGGACGTCAAGGGAGGCCTCGAGCAGGCGGGTGTGCTTGGCATGACCGTCAGCGAGGTGCAGGGATACGGTCGCCAGAAGGGCCACACCGAGGTCTACCGCGGAGCCGAGTACTCCGTCGACTTCGTTCCCAAGGTCCGCGTCGAGGTCGTCGTCGACGACGCCGCCGTCGACAAGGTCGTCGAGACCATCGTCGAGGCCTCCCGCACCGGCAAGATCGGCGACGGCAAGGTGTGGGTCACCCCGGTCGAAACAGTGGTTCGAGTGCGCACCGGTGAACGAGGCGCCGATGCACTCTGACCCGAAGGGGTCCGGAACTCGCGGCCCTGGTCCCGCTGCCTCCGCGGCGGGATCGGGGCCGCCGGTGTCTCCGGGGCCGGCCGGATCCGGCACCGCCGCCACCGACCTCGCCCGGGCCCGTACCCAGCTGCTCGCCGGGGGCACCCGCAACCGCCGGCTCGACGCCCCCGCCCTCCGCCACGCCCTCGTCGATCTCCACGAGTTCTGGCTCGTCACCAAGGGAACCGAACTCGGTATCAAGCCCGACTGCGGCTTCGCCATCGTCGCCGTCGGCGGCCTCGGCCGCCGGGAGATGCTTCCCTACTCCGACCTGGATCTGGTCCTGCTCCACGACGACATGGACCCCGCTGTCGTGTCCCGGGTCGCCGACCGGCTCTGGTATCCGCTGTGGGACGCGCACATCAAGCTCGACCACAGCGTCCGGACCGTCCCGCAGGCCCTGCAGGTCGCCGCGTCCGACCTGACCGCCGCGCTCGGCATGCTCGAAGCCCGGCACATCGCCGGCGACCTCGAGCTGAGCAACCTGCTGATCGGCGGCGTGCGGCGACAGTGGCGCACCGGCATCCGCAGCCGGTTCGACGAGCTCATCGCCCTGACCGAGGCCCGGTGGGAACGCAGCGGACAGATCGCACACCGGGCCGAACCCGACCTCAAGAGCGGCCGCGGCGGGCTGCGGGACGTGCAGCTGCTCAACGCACTGTCCGTCGCGCAGCTCACCGACGGCATGCCCGGGCTCGGGCCCGACGTTCCCGGCGGCGGGCTCGCGGCCGCGCACCGCCGCCTGCTGGACGTGCGCACCGAGCTGCACCGCGTCGCCGGCCGGGCCCGCGACCAGCTGCGCGCCCAGGATGCCGACGAGATAGGCGCCGCCCTGCGCATCGGGGACCGATTCGACCTGGCCCGCGTGCTGACCGAGGCGGCCCGGACCGTGAGCTACTCGGTGGAGGTCGGGGTACGCACGGCAGGAAACTCGCTGCCCCGCAAGGGCCTGTCCCGGCTGCGTCGCGTCCCCGTCCGGCGCCCGCTCGACGAGGGTGTCGTGGAACACGGCGGCGAAGTGACGCTGGCCCGCGACGCGCACCCGCGCAAGGACCCCGGCCTGATCACGCGGGTCGCCGCGGCCGCAGCGCAGCACGACCTGCCGATCTCCGCGTCCACTCTCGGCCGCCTGGCCGACAGCGCCCCGGAACTGCGGGAACCGTGGCCGCGCACCGCGCTGAACGACCTACTCGTGCTGCTCGGCTCGGGCACCCGCGCGATCGACCCGATCGAGGCGCTCGACCGGACGGGACTGTGGGGCCGGCTGCTCCCCGAATGGGGGGCGGTGCGGGATCTGCCCCCGCGCGATGCCGTGCACACCTGGACGGTGGACCGGCACCTGGTGGAGACCGCGGTGTACGCCGGCGGGCTGACCACCCGCGTCGCGCGCCCCGACCTGCTGGTGCTCGGGGCGTTGCTGCACGACATCGGTAAGGGCCGCGGCGGCGACCACAGCGTCGTCGGCGCGGAACTCGCCACCCAGATCGGCCGCCGGATGGGCCTGTGGCCGTCCGACGTCGCCGTGCTGTCCGCGCTGGTCCGCCACCATCTGCTGCTTCCGCACACCGCGACCCGCCGTGATCTCGACGACCCCGCCACGGTGGAATCCGTCGTCGAGGCCATCGGCGGCGACCCGGTGCTGCTCGAGCTGCTGCACGCCCTCGCCGAGGCGGACTCGCTCGCGACGGGCCCGGGGGTGTGGGGTGACTGGAAGGCGGCGCTCATCCGGGAGCTGGTCCGGCGCTGCCGGCTGGTGATGGCGGGGGAGGAGCTGCCGAGACCCGACCCGATCGACCCTCAGCTCGCCGAACAGGCGGAACAGGGCGGCATCCACGTCGAGCTGCAACCCGGCGAGAACCCGCACGCCTACACGGTGACGGTGGTCGCGCCCGACGAGCCGGGCCTGCTGTCCGACGCCGCCGGGGTACTGGCCCTGCACGGCCTGCGGGTGCTGTCCGCCTCGGTGGGCAGCCACGCCGGTAGTGCGGTCAACAGCTTCGCCGTCGCGCCGCTGTTCGGGGCCCCGCCGCCGGCGGGTCTGCTGCGGCAGGAACTCATCCGGGCTCGCGCCGGGGACCTCGACCTGCTCGCCACGCTCGACGCGAAGGAACAGGCCGCGCGGGAGGCGCAGCTGCCCGAACGCCCGGAGCGGGCCGTGCCGGGCACCTACGCGCAGGCGCCGCCGCACCTGATCTGGATCGACGCCCCGGAGCCGGGGCAGGCGATCCTCGAGCTGCGCGCCGAGGACCGGCTGGGCATGCTGTGCCGGCTCGCGGACGCGTTCGAACGGTGCGGCACCGACGTGCGCTGGGCCCGGGTTTCCACCCTCGGCCGCACCGTTGTGGACGCGTTCTGCATCGATGTGGGAGGTTCCGACACCCGGGGGAACCGGGAGCGGGTCGAGCGGGCGGTGCTCGCCGTGGTGCCCGCTCCGGAACCGAAGAAACCCGAGGACACCGGGTGAGCGCGGGGTGGCCGCCCGTGCACGTGCGAGAACTCGTGCCGCGAGCGGCTACCCTGGAGCGCAGAACTGTCCGCATCTTCGCCAGACCCAGGAGCGCATTCGGTGTTCGAATCCCTTTCCGACAGGTTGACCGGAGCCCTCAAGGACCTGCGCGGCAAGGGGCGCCTCTCCGACGCCGACATCGACGCGACCGCCCGGGAGATCCGCCTGGCGCTGCTCGAGGCCGATGTCGCCCTGCCCGTGGTGCGCTCGTTCATCGCCAAGATCAAGGAACGAGCCAAGGGCGCCGAGGTACACGGCGCGCTGAACCCCGCCCAGCAGGTCGTCAAGATCGTCAACGAGGAGCTCGTCGGGATCCTCGGCGGCGAGACCCGGCGGCTGCAGTTCGCCAAGACCCCGCCCACCGTGATCATGCTCGCTGGTCTGCAGGGTTCCGGTAAGACCACCCTCGCCGGCAAGCTCGCCAAATGGCTCAAGGACCAAGGGCACACCCCGCTGCTCGTCGCCTGTGACCTGCAGCGGCCCGGCGCGGTCACCCAGCTGCAGATCGTAGGTGAACGCGCCGGTGCGTCCGTGTTCGCCCCGCACCCCGGCACCTCGATCGGCGGCGGCGAGAACCCGCTCGGCATCACCGCCGCCGACCCGGTGAACGTCGCCCGCGACGGCGTTGCCGAGGCCCGCGCCAAGCACTACGACGTGGTCATCGTCGACACCGCCGGCCGCCTCGGCATCGACGAGGAGCTGATGGCCCAGGCCGTCGGCATCCGCGACGCCGTGCAGCCCGACGAGACGCTGTTCGTGCTCGACGCGATGATCGGCCAGGACGCCGTGAGCACCGCCGAGGCGTTCCGCGCCGGTGTCGGCTTCACCGGCGTGGTGCTCACCAAGCTCGACGGCGACGCCCGCGGCGGTGCCGCGCTCAGCGTCCGCGAGCTGACCGGTCAGCCGATCCTGTTCGCGTCGACCGGCGAGAAGCTCGAGGACTTCGACGTCTTCCACCCGGAGCGCATGGCCAGCCGCATCCTCGGCATGGGCGACGTGCTCACCCTCATCGAGCAGGCCGAGCAGGTCTTCGACGCCGAGCAGGCCGAGGCCACCGCCGCGAAGATCGGCTCCGGTGAGCTCACCCTCGAGGACTTCCTCGAGCAGATGATGGCCGTGCGGAAGATGGGCCCGATCGCGAACCTGCTCGGCATGCTGCCGGGTGCGGGACAGATGAAGGACGCCCTCGCGAACGTCGACGAGAAGCAGCTCGACCGGATCCAGGCGATCATCCGCGGCATGACGCCGGCGGAACGCGCCAACCCGAAGATCATCAACGCCTCCCGGCGGCTACGCATCGCCAACGGCTCCGGCGTCAAGGTCTCCGACGTCAACCAGCTCGTCGACCGGTTCTTCGAAGCCCGCAAGATGATGGCCGCGATGGCCGGGCGCATGGGCATGCCCGGGTCCCGCAAGCCGCAGCGCGCGAAGAAGGGCAAGAAGGGCAAGAAGGGCGGCCGCGGACCGACCCCGCCGAAGATCAAGGGCGGATTCCCCGGCGGCATGCCCGCCGGCATGCCCGGCATGGGCGGGATGCCCGCCGGATTCCCGGACCTGTCGAAGATGCCGAAGGGCCTCGACGAGCTGCCGCCCGGTCTCGAGAACTTCGACCTCTCGCAGCTGAAGTTGCCGAAGAAGTAGTCCGCCGTGGCGTTCACCCTGCGCGGACGGTCCCTGCCGGGCGGCGAACCGATCGAGCTGTGGATCGGCGACGACGGCACGTTCGCCGCCGAGCCGATCCCCGGGGCCGAACTGCTCACCGCCGACGGCTGGATCCTGCCCGGCCTCGTCGACGCCCACTGCCACGTCGGGATCCGCTTCGGCGGCGGCGCGGAGGACGCGGACGGGCTGATCGCGCAGGCCGTCACCGAGCGCGATGCCGGGGTGCTGCTGCTGCGCGACGCGGGATCCCCGGTCGACACCCGGCACCTCGACGAGCGGACCGACCTGCCGCGGATCGTGCGCGCGGGACGCCACATCGCCGCCCCCAAGCGCTACATCCGCGGGCTGCCCGTCGACCTCGAGGACGAATCGCAACTGCCGGACGAGGTGGTTCGCCAGGCCCGCGCGGGCGACGGCTGGGTCAAACTCATCGGCGACTGGATCGACCGCGGCACCGGCGATCTCGCCCCGCTGTGGTCGGACGGGATCCTCGTCGAGGCGATTGCCGCGGCCCACCGCGCGGGCGCGCGCGTGACCGCCCATGTGTTCGGGGAGGACGCGCTGCCCGGCCTGCTCGCCGCCGGCATCGACTGCCTCGAACACGGCACCGGGCTGACCGACGACACCATCGCCACCATGGCCGCGCAGGGCACGGTCCTCGTGCCGACCCTGGTCAACATCGAGAACTTCCCCGAGATCGCCGACTCGGCCACGCGGTTCCCGGTCTATGCGGCGCACATGCGGGACCTGCACGCCCGTGTCGCGGACACCGTCGGCGCCGCGCACGACGCGGGGATCCCCATCTACGCCGGCACCGATGCCGGCGGCTCGGTGCGGCACGGGCGCATCGCCGACGAGGTCGCCGCCCTCGGCAAGGTGGGGCTGACCCCGACCGAGGCGCTCGGCGCCGCCAGCTGGACGGCCCGGACCTGGCTGGGGCATCCGGGCCTCGAGCCGGGCGCCCCCGCCGACCTGACGGTGTACGAGGTGGATCCGCGGACCGGGCCGGACGTGCTGGCCCGGCCGGGTCTGGTGATGCTCCGGGGTGCCGTCGTCACCCGCCGCGCCGCCTTCGCATGACCGCCCCCGAGC
>NZ_JAALEH010000115.1:0-14843 GCF_011058195.1 Rhodococcus sp. 14C212
CTCGTTACAACACCCGAAGGAGGCACTCCACTCTCGGTCAGATCTGCCCGATCGAGTACGAGCAGCGATCGGCTACGCTGGCCACCGCCGCATAGGAACGTGTGTCCACATCTCGGGGGGAAGCCCCGAGGTCTGCCTGGGTGGCGGTGGCCAAGGTGGTGTCGTGTTCGTCGAGCCAGGACAGAAAGTCCAGGGCGAGGGTGATCTGGCTGCGGGCGTAAGCGGCGGCATTGTCCGTGACGGGGCGGCTGCGGGCGCGGCGGCGAGCTCGGCGTAGCACGTGCCGATGCGCGAAGGGACACACCAGTGCTCCGTGGTGGGCGGGGCGGCCCTCGAGGATCTCGTCGAGCCAGGGTCCGATCCGTTCGAGCAGGTCGGTGCGTTCGGGCAGGATCCCGGCGTAGACGAACAGAGCGCGGAGCCGGGGCAGTGCAGCGCTGTGGGGGTAGCTGTCGAGCAGTTGGTGGGTGATCGGTTCGTCGTGAGCGCGTAGGGCTATCTGGTGCAGCAGTGCCGCGCCGCCGCGCCGGCGGTGCAGCCAGTACCGGATGATCTCGGGGTTGGGCACCGTGCGGAAGACCTCGTCGAGCGCGGTGAGTGGGGCGGCGATGCCGCGGTGCGGATCGGTGATCACAGCGTGCAGTGTGGTGATCAGTGCGTCGTGGCTGGTTTCGTGTCGGCGCCGACGGATCCGGTCGGGTGATTCGGTGAGCTCGGGTTCGAGGACATGGCCGGCGTCCCGGCACGGCAGGCACACCGGATGCTGCGCACGCGGATGGGCCGGATAGTCGGTGCCGCAGACGGTGCACGATCGCAGGCGTCGGGTTCGGCAGCGGATGCAGATGTCCGGGGTGGTTGCCGTGGCGCGACGGTCGATGCGTCGCTGCTCACCACAGGCGCCGCAACGGCGCAGGGGCCGGCGGTAGCAGGACTTGCAGATCGGGCCGTGGTCGGTGTGGGCGTAGGTCGGAGTGATGTGCTCGCAGCGGCAGCAACGCCGCTGCGGGGTGCGATAACAGTTGGGGCACACCGCGGCGCCGTCGGCGCGCCGGGTCTTGACCCGCAACACCCGTCCGCAGGTGCCGCAGGGTTCGCGCCTGCGGGGGATGCACGAGTGGCACAGGGGATCACCGCGGTCGGTGTGGGTAGCGATCGGGCGGTCGCGGCGGCACCGCCCACAGGGTGCGCGATGGTAGAAGCGGCGGCAGTGGTCGCAGACTCGGCCGCCGTCGACGAGGTGCGGCAACAGCGCGGGCTTTCCGCAGCGCAGGCAGCCGGGGACGACGACGGTGGGGTGGCCGGCGTCGGCCAGCAACCCGGCCAGCCGCTGCAGCGTGATCGGCGCGTCCGAGGAACCGCTGGTCAGCGCGTCCGGATGGTGGGCCAGGTGCGCCTCGAGGCGGCGCAGGGTGTGCGCGACGGTGGCGCGCTCGACGAATCTTGCGGCGGCGGTGGGATCGATGCCGGGCACCACCGCGCAGACCCGGGCGGCGGCGCGGTCGAGCACCGTCTGCCGCGGTTCCCGACCGGCCCGGGCGGCGGTCATGTGGCCCGCGGCCGGCGAATGGTGGTGCGCCGGGCCTGTGGGGGGACGATTCGTTCGGCGGGGCCGCCGGTCTTGGCGACGGGGGTGTTGACCACATCGATCTCGATCAGGTCGTTCGGGGTGCAGGCGAGGATGTCGCACAGGGCGGCGAGGGTATCCATCGACAGTCGTTGCGGCGGTGCGGTGACCAGCCGGTAGACCTGCTCGCGCGAGAGGTGGATGCCGCGGTCGGCCAGCAGCGGCACCAGGTCGGTGGTGGCGAACATGTCCTGTTCGGCCATGCGTCGGCGCAGATTCCAGCGGTAGCCCATCTTCCTGATCATCGGCGTTGCTCCCACAGTTCGGTACGGCTGTGCAGGGCGCGGCGGATCAGCCGGCGCCGGTACTCGTCCGAAACCCCGGTGTAGAGCGCCGTGGTCGACGCGTAGCGGTGCCCGACCTGCTCGGAGACGAACCGCTCGGGGTAATCGAACTCGATCAGATGGGTGACATAGGAATGACGCAGGCAGTGCAGGTCGAGCTCGGTCGGCAACCCGGCCGTCTGCCGGGCCGCGACGAACGCCTCGTTGATGCTGCGCATCGACATCCGTCCGGCCCGTTCGCTGACCCATACCGCGGCCAGCGGACCCGGACGCAGCAGTGGACGGACCTCGGTGACCCAGTGCTCGAGCACCTCGACGATCCAGTCCATCTCCGGCACCGTGAGCACGGTGCGACGCTTGGGTGGGCTGCCCTTCGACGCCTTACCCCAGCGCACGAACCACGCCCCGTAACGGCCGTACTGCGCCGCGGCGGGGCTGTGCCGCCGATCCGCCAGGTCCAGCCCGTGCACCTCACGGCGGCGTAGACCGTAGGCGTACACGGTCTTGAGCAGCGCCGCGTCCCGCAGCGCGGTGAGCGCTCCCTTGCGGCCCCGGCCGCGGATCTGTTCCACCCGGGCGTCGGCGGCGTCGAACAGCGCTTGGACCTCGTCGTAGGTCAACGGGCGCCGTCCCGGCTGCCCCTCGACGTCGGCGACATGCGCGATGGTATTGCCTTCGTGGAAGATTCGTTGCGGCACCCGCGAGAACCGTTGCTCGCACACCGCGGGCCATCCGTACCGACGATCGGTGACGTACTCGACGAACAACGCGATCGCCATCTCATAGCTGCGCGCTGTGGACACCACGATCGGTCGCGCCCGCGTCTGCGAGCGCAGATACGTGATGAAATCCTCCCCATCGGCCGGTTCCCACTGCCACGGATAGGAATTGGTGAACTCGGCCATTCGCCGCACCACCGCCACCCGCGGACCGATCGTGCCGGACTCGCTCAGAAACCGGGTGCGCTGCTGCCGCTGCCACCCGGCGAGCATCGCCTCGAATACCGCCTCCTCCGGATCCAGGTGCACCACCGCATCGGCCAACACCAGATGCGCCGCACCGGGCGGGTCCACCACCGAATCCATATGTTGCATTGAACACAACATTGTTGAATTGCGTGGCCGAAACGAGGTGTTCTGCCAGGTCACGGCCCACGCAGGCCGGATACTCGACGCACGGGCACGCCCCCTTCGCCGCACGTCGAGCACTTCTCCCCCGCTTGCGCAGTGTTGCATCCGATGCAATTCCGCCCGGTTCATCGCTCACAAGCCCAGGTTGGTGACAGCGTTGCCGAGCAGGGGGGCGTGTTCGCGGGCGTAGACCTCGAGCATGGCGGGGGTGGTGTGTCCGGTCTGGCGCATGATTGCGTGCGCGCTCGCGCCGTTGCGGAAGGCCTGGGTGACGAACCCGGCGCGCAGCGAATGCCCACCGAGCTGCTGGACGAGCTCCGGGTCGTAGCCGGCGTGGGCGGCGCGGCGGCGGATGGCGTGGTGCACCGCCGCCCCCGACAAGGCAGTCTCGGAGAGGTTGCCGTTCTTGCGGATCGCGCGCAGCAAGGGTGCGCCGGAGGTGGTGCGGGGACGGGTGCCGCGGCACACGTGCGCCGCGAACGGCTCCGCACCCCGGAGCAGGCGGATCACGGCGGGCCGGCCGCCGGTGTCGAACGCGGCGACGATCTGCGCCCACCGCAGCCACGCACACGGCGGACAACTGGTGTGGCTGTGGGTGAACGGCAGGGCCCGGACGGTGCCGCGACCCTCCTGATCGGTCTTCGATTTGCGCAGGCGGATGTGCAGGCCGTCGAGCCGATGCAGCGCGACGTCCCCGCAGGTGAGGGCGACGAGTTCGCTGCGGCGAAAGGCCCCGGCGAACCCGAGCAGCAGGAGGGCGGTGTCGCGGCGTTCGACGACCTCGTCCGCCCAGCCCTGGCAGTCGGCGCGGGCCTTGTCGACAATGGCGAGGACATCGGCGGTGAGCAGCGGCGCCCGCGGAGCGCGGGGCCGCTCGCCCGCGGTGGCGTAGCCGCGGCGGATCCCGGACATCGTCGCTTTGACCAGGTCGTCGCCGGTGGGGCTGGGGTGCCCGGTCTGGCGGTGGTGGTGGGCGATCGCGGCGAGGCGGTGCGCGAGGGTGGCGGGGGCGTAGGCCCGCTCCCCCGCCTCGGTGACGGTGTCGGCGCAGGCGACCAGGTACGCGGCGACGGTGACCGGGTGCGCTGGCACCGCGGTGTGGCCCTCGTTGGCGCACCAGGTGGTGAAGGCCCGCCAGGCGGAGGCGTAGGTGCGGCGGGTCCCGGCGGCCCGCGCCGCAGCCACCGACGCCGCGATCCGCGCCGCCGTATCGGGCGCGAGGTCCGGCAGCGCGGGCCCCGCAGGGGTTGCTGGCACCACAATCCGGGCGTCGTCGGCCGGTTCGGTCTCCATATCCACGGTCGGGAACGGTACCGGACGGCGCCGACACCCTCCCGGCGACCGAAAACACGCCCACCTGGGGGTTCGCGGGGATCGCTGCGTAAATGGCATTTTTCATCACCATCCGTAAGTCGTAGACCGAATGCAGAAGTGTCTTCACCGTCCCCGCAAGCGGACGGTACCCCCAGGCCACGACGACCCCGGCGAGACAGCCGCGAGGTTCGTCGCGCAGTGGGTGCGGCTCACCGACGCGATCACGGACCCGCCCCCGATCGCACACCGGTCCCTCGACCTGTCCGTGCTCGACCGGGCCGTGCTCCGCACCGCCCGGCACGCACCGCAGGTGCTGCGGGCGGCCGCGGCTCTCGCCCACGCCCGAAAGCACCGGCAGGCGCGGTAAGCGTGGGCCGGAAGCCGGAACGAACAGGCGAAACCCTCCCCGCGGTTCGACCGGCCTTCCTAGACTCGAAGCATGACAGCGCTGCGAATCTCCGACGAACCGGTCGACCACTCGAAGATCGAGAAGCGGGCACCGTCGGTGGCTCAGCTCTTCCTCGATCGTGTCGCGGCCAGCCCCGGCACGGAGGCGTTCCGGTTCCCGAAGGACGACGGCTGGGAGAGCGTGACGTGGCAGCAGGTCGGTGACCGCGTCCGCCTGCTCACGGCCGGGCTGATCGCGCTCGGCATCGAGCCCGAGGACCGTATCGCGCTGGCGTCGTCGACCCGGTACGAGTGGGTGATCGTCGACCTCGCGGTGATGTGCGCGGGCGCCGCGACCACGACGGTCTACCCCACCACCAAGGCTCCCGACGTGGGGTTCATCGTGTCCAACTCGGGCAGCCGCGTGGTCGTCGCCGAGGACAAGGCGCAGGTCGACAAGCTCGTCGAGCAGCGCGCACAGCTACCGGACGTGCAGCAGGTGGTCGTGATCGACGGCCCCGGGGACGGCGACTGGGTGATCACCCTGGCCGACCTCGAGGAGCGGGGCCGGCAGCTGATCGCGGAGTCGCCGAACGTCGTCGAGGATCGGGTCCGGGAGATTCGGCCGGATCACCTCGCCACCCTCATCTACACGTCCGGCACCACCGGCAAGCCCAAGGGCGTGCGGCTCCCGCACTCGGCGTGGACGTACACCGCCGCAGCCGTCGATGCCCTCGGCATTCTCGGCCCGGACGACCTGCAGTACCTGTGGTTGCCCCTGTCGCACGTGTTCGGCAAGGTGCTGCTGAGCCTGCCCCTGCAGGTGGGCATGCCCACCGCCATCGACGGCCGGGTCGAGAAGATCGTCGAGAACCTCGCCGTGGTGCGGCCGACCTTCATGGGCGCGGCGCCGCGCGTCTTTGAGAAGGCCCACGCGCGCATCGAGGCGATGATGGAGGAAGAGGGCGGTGCCAAGAAGAAGATCTTCGACTGGGCCGTCGGGGTCGGAACACGGGTCTCGAAGGTCAAGCAGGAAGACCGCGACCCGTCGCCGCTGGACCGGTTGCAGTACAAGCTCGCCGACAAGCTCGTCTTCTCCAAGATCCGGGAGCGGTTCGGCGGCCGGCTGAGGTTCTTCGTCTCCGGGTCCGCTCCGCTGGACCGCGACGTCGCACAGTGGTTCGATGCCGTCGGCATCATCGTCCTCGAGGGGTACGGGCTGTCGGAGACCTCCGCCGCGACGTTCCTCAACCGGCCGCTCGCCTACCGCTTCGGCACGGTCGGCTGGCCCTTCCCGGAGACCGAGGTCAAGATCGCCGAGGACGGTGAGATCCTCATCAAGGGTCCCGGTGTGATGAGCGGTTACCACGATCGTCCCGACGCGGACGCCGAGGCGTTCGAGGACGACGGCTGGTTCCACACCGGCGACATCGGCGAGGTCGACTCCGACGGGTTCCTGCGGATCACCGATCGCAAGAAGGACATGTTCAAGACCTCGCAGGGCAAGTACGTCGCGCCGTCCGCCATCGCCGCGACCTTCAAGGGCCTGTGCCCGTACGCGAGTGAAATCATCGTTCACGGCGAGGGCCGGCCGTACTGCGTGGCGCTGGTGGGCCTCGATCCGGAGGCGATCCACGAGTGGGCCCAGAAGAACGGCATGGGCGACAAGTCGTTCGCGGAGATCGCCCGGGACGAGAAGACCCGTGAGCTGATCGCCGGGTACATCGACCAGCTCAACGAGCAGCTCAACCGGTGGGAGGAGGTCAAGAAGTTCACCATCATCGACCGCGAGCTGTCGGTCGAGGCCGGGGACCTCACGCCCAGCATGAAGCTGCGCCGCAAGATCGTCATCGACAACTTCTCCGACCGGCTCACCGGGCTGTACGGATAGGCGGCCTATCCTCGGATACATGACGAGTAGCGCGCGACCGAGTTTTACCCAGTACGTCGGATACCTGTTCGGCCGCACGCTCCCGGACTCGCTCCAGGACTGGGTCCGCAACGACCTCGTCGGGCCCGGCGCGACGATGCGTTACCTCGTGCGGTTCACACTGCCGATCGTGCCGTTCCTGGCGCTGTTCCTGCTCATCCCCGGGCCCGTGTGGATTCCGCTGGCGATGATGGCGCTGCTCTTCATCCCGCTGGTGTACTTCGCGATCGCCCTGATGCAGATCTGGCGGCGGCACCGCTTGGAGCAGCACGGCCTCGACCCCAACCTGCTCGGCGAGAAGGCACGGGTGCAGGCCGACCGCGAACGCGACGAGTACGAGCGGCGATTCGGGCGCTGAGCGGAGCGGGAGTTTCCTGCGCCGAGGGGGTGCTACGTAGCGCCCCACCCGCATGTCGTCGCGGCAACGTCCCCCTCGACGCGGTGTCCTAGGACAGCACCTCGACGAGCGTGGTCGCGGAGTCACCCGTCATGTACCGCTCGACGCTGTCGAGGTGCCTGCGCCAGAACGCTTGCGCCGCCTCGGCATCGTCTCCTCGCAGCAACGTGACGAGCTTGCGGTTGGCGCGCAACGCCGCGGACGCCCCGGGGCGTTCCGCCGAATCGGCGCGTGTGGAGAGATACAGCGCGTTGTGTGCGTCCATGATGTCGAGCAGCATCCCCGCGAGCGCCGCCATCGTCTGGTTGCCGGCGAGCTCCATCACCGCCCGGTGCACCTCGGTGTCGTACTTGGCGAAGGCGGCAGCGTCGTCGAGGAGTTCCTCGCCCCGCTCGACCAGTTCGGCGAGCGTGTCGATGCGCCCGGCCGGGGCATCGGCGAGCAGGCCGACGGCGTCCACCTCGAGTTCGGTGCGGGCGCGGTACACGTCGGCCAGCGGGACACCCCGGTACTGCAGCAGCAGCCCGGTGTAGCGGGCGGCGGTCGAGCCGTCCGGCGCCTGCACGCGGGCGCCACCGTGGGCGCCGCGCAGGACGGTGATGATGCCTTCCGACTCGAGAATGCGGAACGCCTCCCGCAACGTGGGCCGGGAAACGCCGAAGCGTTCCATCAGTGCGGCCTCGTTCGGCAACGGCTCGCCGGCGTGCAGTTCCCCGGTGATGATCTGGCGGCGCAGACTCGCGGCGATCAGTTCACCTGCCTTGGGCACGTGAACAACCGTCGAGCTTCCGTCGAGTGGCATTTCACCGTCCTGTTTGCGTCATCCATCCCAGCCCCGATGGCTCTTAGGATACAAGAATCTACCGGTTTGAAATCTAAAGAGGCAGATGATCTGTCTCTATCTGTCCCACGCCGAGTGGACGCCGTCACCCCACTACTCTCTGCGGTATGAGCGAACCCTCCACCAACGACGTTCCGGCCACCGCCGACCTCGCCGACGAGATCGGCCCCGACATCCGCAGCTGCGACACGCAGTTCGTCCAGTTCGGCGGCCGCGAGGTCTTCGCCGGCCGGATCACCACCATCCGCTGCTTCCAGGACAACCTGCTCGTCAAGCAGACCCTGAGCGAGCCGGGCAACGGCGGCGTCCTCGTCGTCGACGGCGATGCCAGCGTGCACACCGCTCTCGTCGGCGACATCATCGCCGGCCGCGGCGTCGACAACGGCTGGGCCGGTGTCGTCGTCAACGGCGCCGTCCGCGACTCGGCGATCCTGCGCACCCTGGGGATCGGCATCAAGGCGCTCGGCACCAACCCGCGCAAGAGCACCCAGACCGGGTCCGGCGAGAAGAACGTGCCGGTGGAGTTCGGCGGCGTCACGTTCAACCCGGGCGAGATGCTCTACAGCGACCACGACGGCATCGTCGTCCGCGCCGAGAACTGACAGGGGCCGGCATGCTCATGGCGCTGCGGACGGCGCGGACACTCCTTCGCGCCCGCAAGGCGGATCCGGTCCGGCCGCGCGAGACGGTGCACACCCCGTTCCGCGTGGCCGTCGCCGACCTCGACGCGGCGATGCACATGAACAACGGCCGGTACCTCACCATTCTCGACCTCGGCCGGTTCGAGCTGTTCGTCCGCACCGGGCTCTGGCAGGTGCTGCGCCGGCACCGATGGCAGACGGTCGTCGTCGCCCAGACGGCGACCTACCACCGGTCGCTGCGGCATCGGCAGCAGTTCGACGTGGCGACCCGCCTCCTCGGTGTCGACGCCAAGAACCTGTACGTCGAACAGCATGTGACCGTGGACGGGGCGAGCAGTGCCCGGGCAGTGATCGGGCTCCGCGTGCTCGACCGCGACGGCCGCTCCGTCCCGCCGGACACCGTCGCGCAGACGTTCCCCGCCCTCACCGACCTGCCCGACCTGCCGGCCTGGGTGCACGACTGGTCGACCAGCGTCCGCACAGCGCACGCCACCTGACGTCGCGGGCCACCGTCCTCGGGCCGACGGTGGCGAGGTTCGGCGGCAGTGCCCACACTGGAGGGATCACGGCCGCACGTGCGGCCCGCGACCTCAGGAGGCCCTCATGGGCGAGAACAACCCGTTCGGATTCGACCCGGAGGACCTCGACCGTGTCTTCCGCGATGCCGGGGAAGGGTTGCGCGACCTGGCCGCCAAGATCGGCCGGTTCGTCGAGCAACCGGATGCCGGAATCCCGTGGGCGAGCATCTTCCCCGACCTCGCGGGCGCACCCCGCACCCGCCCGGCACCGCCCACCGCCGGCGAGACCGGCGACGGTGTGTGGGTGATCTACACGCTCGACGACGACGGGACCGCCCGCGTCGAGCAGGTCTTCCCCACCGAACTCGAGGCGCTGCGCGCGCACAAGAACAACACCGACCCGCGCCGGTCGGTGCGCTTCCTGCCGTACGGCGTCACCGCCGGGATCCTGGACCGGCGCGAGGAAAAGGACCGCGAGAAAAAGGACCGCGAGAAAAAGGACACGGACGAGACCGACTGACAGCACATCCGGGACGGCGTTCGTCTCCCGCACCGGGCATCAGCTGCGGGTCGGGCGGGTGCGGGGAGGTCGACCGAAAACGGGTGCGCCCCGGCCCGTATGCGCGCAAACTGGTAACCAGGAGGTCATCATGCGAGCGCTGAAGGGCCTGCTCAATGCGGTGCTGGGGATCCTCACGGCCGTGCTCGGGGCGGTGGTGGGAATCCTTGCGGCGGTGGTATGGCTCGTGGGTGGGCTGCTGTGCGTGACGATCATCCTGATTCCGCTGGGTATTCCCGTCATGAGGCTCGCCCGCCGTCTGTTCGCCCTCGGCAAACAGGTGCGGCGTCTCCCCTGAACGTCGCAGGGGACCGAGGATTTCGGAGACTGCAGCACTGGTCGCACCGGCGCTGCAGGCCGTCACCTCGAGTTCACGCCCCGGCCGTCACGCGTGCGGCGGCGGCGCCGATCTCCACGATGTCCCCGACGTGCAGCTGCCGCCCACGCCGCACCTCCACCTCCCCGTTGACGCTGACGAGTCCCTCGGCGATCACTTCCTTCGCCTCGGCGCCGGATTCGATCAGGCTCGCCAGCTTGAGGAATTGACCGAGCCGGATGGACTCGTCGCGGATGGGCACCTCGAACACGTCGGACATGGGGCCCAGTCTCTCACCCGCAGTGCTATCGACCCGCCCGACCTCGACCCGCCTGCCCGGCCCACGCCCGGCCCCGTTCTCACGCACACTGGACGAGTGAGCCGACCCGGTATCGTCTGGTTCCGCCGCGATCTGCGGCTGCGGGACCTGCCCACCCTGCTGTCCGTCGCCGACACCTCCGACCGGGCACTCGCGCTGTTCGTGCTCGACGAGTCGCTGCTGCGCCCGTCGGGATCCCCGCGCCGCACCTTCCTGATGCGGTGCCTGCGCGCCCTCGACGAGGACCTGGGCGGACGGCTGCTCGTAACCCACGGCGACCCCGTCACCGTCGTCCCGGCGCTGGCCCGGGAACTCGGCGCCGACGCGGTGCACGTCAGTGCCGACCACGGCCCCTACGGCACCCGCCGCGACGAGGCCGTCGCGCGGGCGCTCGGCGATGTCCCGCTGGTGCGCACCGGCTCGCCCTACGCCGTCGCGCCCGGCCGCGTCCGCAAGCCCGACGACACCCCCTACAAGGTGTTCACCCCCTTCCAGCGGGCGTGGCACGAACACGGCTGGCGAGCCCCGGCCGCCACCGACGCCGGCACCGTCGACTGGATCGACCCCGGCGATCTCGACGCACGAGTGCCGATCCCCGGTGACGACGACCTCGACGGGACCACGCTCCCGCCCGCCGGGGAGGCCGCCGCGCTGCACCGCTGGCACGAGTTCCGCGACGACGACCTGCCCCACTACGACACCGAGCGGGACCGGCCGGACCTCGACCGCACCAGCCGGCTCTCCCCCTACCTGAAATTCGGGTGCATCCACCCGCGCACCCTGCTGCACGACGTGCGCTCCGACCACGGCGGCGCGGCGAACCGGCTGCGCAGCGAACTGGCCTGGCGCGACTTCTATGCGGACGTGCTGTACCACCGGCCCGACACGGCGCGCCGCAACTACAACCGCCGCTTCGACCACATCACCTACGACAGCGGCCCGGGCGCCGAACGTGCCTTCGCCGCATGGAAGGAGGGCCGTACCGGCTTCCCCATCGTGGACGCGGGCATGCGGCAACTGCTCGCCGAGGGCTGGATGCACAACCGGCTCCGCATGATCGTCGCGTCCTTCCTCGCCAAGGATCTGCACCTGCCCTGGTGGTGGGGCGCCCGGCATTTCATGGACCGGCTCGTCGACGGCGACCTGGCCTCGAACCAGCACGGGTGGCAGTGGACCGCCGGCAGCGGCACCGACGCCGCGCCCTACTTCCGGGTGTTCAACCCGTTCACCCAGGGGGAGAAGTTCGATCCGACGGGTGAATACGTACGCCGCTGGGTACCCGAGCTGCGGGGTGTGAACGGCAAACGCGTGCATCGGCTCCCGGACGGTCCGCCGGACGGGTACCCGGCGCCGATCGTCGACCACGCCCACGAACGGCAGGTGGCACTCGACCGGTACGGGCGGATCGGCGGAAAAGGCTGACCCATCCGGGTCACGTACCGCTCCGAATGCCGATGGGACGGACCCCCCGTCCCGGACGGACAACCGAGAGGAACACGACCATGCGAGAACTCGTCGAAACAGCGTTCATGGCGATCCACACTCCTCTGGTGAACGCATACACCATTCTCATCAACATGATTCCCAGCTGATTCCACGGCGGCGCCGGGAGTTCTCCCGGCGCCGCTCCCGCACACCCGGACCAGGCCGAGGAAGGCACGATGGGCATCACGTACTCGAGCGTCGTCGACGCGCCACGCCGCGACGTGTTCGATTGGCACAGCCGACCGGGTGCGGTCAGGCGCCTGCTCCCCCCGTGGCAGCCGCTGCGGGTGATCACCGAATCGGACTCCCTCGAGTCGGGCCGGGCCGTACTCGGCCTGCCGGGCGGATTGCGCTGGATCGCCGATCACCAGCCCGACGCCTACGACCCGCCCGCGCGGTTCGTCGACAGCGTCGGCCGCGACGGGCTCACGTCGCTGCCCGCGGGGATCGTCATGTCGTGGCGGCACGAGCACAACTTCGAGGCCCTCGGCGACCGTCGCACCCGCGTCACGGACCGGGTCGACACGCCCGTCCCGGAGCAGCTGCTGAAGCAGACCTTCCTCTACCGGCACCGCCAGCTCGCCGACGACCTCGCCGCCCACCAGTGGTCACACGAGCAGGGGGTGCGGCCCGCCACGGTCGCCGTCACCGGGACTTCGGGCCTGGTCGGCACCGCTCTGACCGCTTACCTGAGCACCGGCGGCTATCGCGTCGTCAGCCTCGTACGCGGCGAACCGCGCGGCGACGACGAACGTCGCTGGGATCCGGACGCCCCCGCACCCGACCTGCTGGAGGGGATCGACGCCGTCGTCCACCTCGCCGGCGCCTCGATCGCCGGGCGCTTCAGCGCCGCCCACAAGGCCGCGATCCGGGACAGCAGGATCGAACCCACCCGGCTGCTGGCCGATCTCGCGGCACGCACTCCCAACGGACCCGCCACGTTCGTGTCCGCGTCGGCGATCGGGTTCTACGGCTACGACCGCGGCGACGAGCCGCTCACCGAGGATGCGCGGCGCGGCACGGGGTTCCTCGCCGACGTCGTCGCCGACTGGGAGGCCGCCACCGCGCCCGCCGCCGCGGGCGGGCTGCGCGTGGTGCTGGTGCGGACCGGGATCGTGCAGACACCGCGCGGCGGGCCGCTGCAGTTGCAGCGCCCCCTGTTCGAGGCCGGGCTCGGCGGCCGGCTCGGCACCGGCCGGCAGTGGCTGTCGTGGATCGACCTCGACGACCTGCTCGACGTCTACCACCGGGCCCTCGCCGACCCCCGCATCCGAGGCCCCATCAATGCCGTTGCGCCGGAGCCGGTTCGCAACGACGAATACACCCGCACACTGGCGCGGGTGCTGCACCGGCCGGCGCTGCTGCCGGTGCCCGGGTTCGGACCGCGGCTGCTGCTCGGCGAGGAGGGCGCGCGCGAGGTCGCCACGGCCGACCAGTGCGTCGTCCCGCAATGTCTGGTCGACCACGGGCACCGCTTCCGCCGGCCGAAGCTCGAGGCCTGCCTGCGGCATCAACTCGGCCACATCGTGGAGAACGGATGAGTGGAGAACGGATGAGCGCCCCTCCGCTGCGCATCCTCGTCACCGGGGCTACCGGCTACATCGGGGGCCGGCTCGCCCCGCTGCTGATCGACGCGGGGCACCGGGTGCGGGTTCTGGCCCGCACCCCCGACAAGTTGCGGGACGTGCCGTGGGCCGGCGACGTCGAGATCGTGCGGGGCGACCTGACCGACCCCGAGTCCCTGGCCGTCGCCTGCCGGGACATCGACGTCCTGTACTACCTGGTGCATTCGATGGGCGGGCGCGGCGAATTCATCGACACCGAACGCACGGAGGCCGAGAACGTCGCCACCGCGGCCCGGACGGCCGGGGTGCAGCGCATCGTGTATCTCGGTGGGCTGCACCCGGACACGGCCGATCTCTCCACGCATCTGCGTTCCCGGGAGCAGGTGGGCCGGATCCTCGTGGAGTCCGGGGTGCCCACCCTGGTGCTGCAGGCCGGGGTGGTGATCGGTTCGGGCTCCGCGTCGTTCGAGATGATCCGGCACCTGAGCAACCGTCTGCCCCTGATGACCACCCCGAAGTGGGTGAACAACAAGATCCAGCCCATCGCGGTGCGCGACGTGCTGCACTACCTGGTGGGCGCGGCCACCGCTACCCTCCCCCGCAGCCGCACCTACGACATCGGCGGCCCGGACGTGCTGCGTTACGGCGAGATGATGCAGGTGTACGCCGAGGTCGCGGGCCTGCGCCGGCGCCGCATCCTGGTGCTGCCCGTCCTCACCCCGAAGCTCGCGGGCCTGTGGATCGGGCTGGTCACCCCGATCCCGCCGTCGCTGGGCCGGGCCCTGATCGAGTCGCTGAGCAACGACGCGGTGGTCGCCGAACACGATATCGACGAGGTGATCCCGCCGCCGCCCGGCGGCCTGACCGGCTACCGCGAGGCGGTCCGGCTGGCGCTGCACAAGCTCGAGCGCGGCGACGTGGAAACCACCTGGGCGAGCGCGTCGCCCGTCGGCGCCCCCGCCGAACCGCTGCCGTCCGACCCGCACTGGGCGGGAGAGGCGGTCTTCGTCGACGAGCGCAGCATCGACTGCGACACCGACGCCGGCACGGTGTGGGAGGTGGTCGAGAGCATCGGCGGCGAGAACGGCTGGTATTCCTTCCCGCTCGCCTGGACGATCCGTGGGTGGCTCGACCGGTTCGCCGGCGGCGTCGGTCTGTCCCGGGGCCGGCGGAACCCGCGCACCCTGCACACCGGGGACGCGCTCGACTTCTGGCGCGTCGAGCGCCTCGAGCGTCCCACCCTGCTGCGGCTGCGGGCCGAGATGCGGGCGCCGGGCGGAGCGTGGCTCGAATGGCGCATCGAGCCGCTCGATCCCGGCCGCGCCCGATTGCACCAGCGGGCCATCTTCTTTCCGAAGGGACTTGCGGGACGGATCTACTGGTACGCGCTCGTGCCGTTCCACGGCATCATCTTCAAGGGCATGCTCGAGAACATCGCCGGCACCGCGCACCGCACCGCCCGTGACCGAATGTCACATCCTGTCGGGTCAATCGACTCAATGTGACATTCGGCCACCCAGCCGGATCCTCCGG
>NZ_JAALEH010000116.1:0-14815 GCF_011058195.1 Rhodococcus sp. 14C212
TAAGAGACAGGCCCCCACCAACCAACTCGGCGATGACCGGTCCCCGAGTCGACCGGGTACGCCCCACCCACGAAACCGACCGCTCGACGACCGCCTCGTAGGGTGCTCAGGCGAGGACGTTGTCGCGCAGATAGTTCGCCAATTGGGTGCGGGACCGGATGCCGAGTTTCCGGTACAGCCGTCCCAGATGCATTTCGATGGTCTTGACGCTGAGGAAGAGTTGCTCGGCGATCTCCCGGTTGGTGCCGCCGCGGGCGGCGAGACGTGCCACCTGGAGCTCCTGCGGGGTCAGCCGGTGCCCCGCGGCAGCGGCGGGCACGTCGACCGGCCGGCCGACGGCGCCCAGTTCCGTCGCGGCCTGCGCGGCCCACGTGCGGGCCCCGATGTGCCGGAACGCGTCGAACGCCGCCTCCAGATGCTTGCGGGCGTCGCGCCGGCGCCCGGCGCGGCGCAACCGTTCGCCGTAGCACAGCGCGGTCCGGGCGGTGTCGAACGGGGACGGCGAGCGTGCGTGCAGTTGCAGGGCTTCGGTGAACCACGTGTCGTACTCCGCGTCGTCGCCGATCAGTGCCCGGCCGCGGCAGATCAGGGCCCCGAGAGCGTCGGGCAGCCCGAGTTCCGGGAGCAGCCGCAACTGTTCGCGAACCGCGTCCGGCACGTCGCGTCCTGTCCGGACGTACGCTTCGATCAGGTCGGCCGACGACGCCCGCGCGACGAGGACGCCGTCCGCGTAGCCGGACGGGCGCCGATTGGCCTCCTCCAGATGATCGACGGCACGGTCGGGCCGATTCAGGCTCAGTTCCAGCAGCCCGAGTCCGTCCAGGGCGTCGCGATGCATCTCGCCCAGGCGGGTCCTCTCGCGGATCCGCAACGAGTCGGCGGCGTGCACCCGGCAGGCTCCTTCGTCACCGAGTTGCGCCTCGAGTTCCGCCAGGCATCCGAGCGCCGCGCACAGCGCGAGCAGGTCGCCCGTACGGGTGGCGAGTTCGACGGCCTCGGTGGCCGCGCGACGACCGGAGTGCAGGCGTCCGAGGCGGCTGTCGGCCAGCGCCGTGACGTACAGCGCCAGGGGCAACTGCCCCCAGGCGCCCTCGGCCCGGAGCCGGTGCACCAGCGGGTCGAGCACTTGCCGCGGATCGCCGTCCTCCCCGTGCCAGGCCACCGCGCCCAGCTCCGCGAACAGGACCCATTCGACCTCGGCGTCGGCGCCCCACCGCGCGAGCGCCGCCGCATCCTGCAGCCAGCGCATCCCGTCGGAGGGGTTGCCGGACAACGACAGCGCGCTGCCGATGACGAGCGTGCCGAGGAGTGTCGTGTCGATGTCCCGGGGCGGCACCGATCGGATCGCCCGGCGGGCGAGCCGCAGCGCCCCCTCGGGCTCGCCGGCGACGAGCGCTCCCTCGGCCGCCATGGCCAACAGGTGGGCGCCTCGCGCCGGGTCTCGTCCACCGATGTCCGCGGCGCCCGTCTCCCACAGCCGGCGTGCGATACACGCTGCGCCGGTGTGGAGTTCGACCCGACCACGGACGCCGGCGCTGGCGGCCCGCAGGGCCGGATCGGTGGTGTGGCCGTCGGATCGGTCCAGCAGCCGCAGCGCGGTCGTGCTGCGGCCCGCGCGCCGGGCCGCGTCGGCCGCCGCGCACAGACGCCGGGCCGTGGCCGCCTCGTCCGCGGAGAACGCGGCAGCCTGTTCCATGACGGCCGCGGCGGCCGCGCACCCGCGCCGTTCCGACGTCAGCCGCGCGGACTGCTCCAGTTCCCGGGCGGTGCCCTCGTCCGGGGCGAGGGTGGCTTCGGTCAGGTGCCACGCACGTCGGTCCTGCTGCGCCGGATCGGTGAGCATCTCCGCCACTGCGCGGTGCAGCGACCGCCGCCGCGTCGGTGGGAGATCGGATACCGCGGCGCTGCGGATCAACGGATGCGGAAAGGACAGCCGGCCGCCCGCGAACGACGTCAACCCGGTGTCCTCGAGCGCTTCCAGTGCACTGCCGGCGATCCCCAGGTGTGCCAGGACGGCGGACACCACCGGCAACCCGTCGTCGGCCGCCACCGCCGCGACCTGGAGGGCGCGGCGCGTCGCGTCGTCGAGCGCGGCGATGCGCGTACCGAAGATGCGGGTCGCGGCGGACCCGGCGCGTACCGGGAGGCGCAGCGGACGGGTTCCGGTGAGTTCGTCGCACGAGAGAGTGCCGGCCAGCTCCAGCAGCGCCGACGGGTTGCCCCCCACCTGCGCCGCCGCCGCCACCACGTCGTCCGGTGGGCGCCGGCCCAGGAGGGCGGCCAGCAGCCGCCCGGCCGCCTCGTCGTCGAGGCCCCGCACCACCGACGTCTCGACGCCGGCCGGACCCTGCGGCTCGCGGGTGGCGACCAGTATCCCGATCCGCTCGGTGGTGAGCCGCCGAGCGGCGAAGGCGACGGCGTCGAGGGTCGGCCGGTCCAGCCACTGTGCATCGTCGATCACCACCAGCAGTGCCGCGCTGCGCGCCGCCGCTGTCAGAATCCGGAAGAATCCGGCGCAGACCGCGAATCGGTCCTCCGCCCCGAGGGTTTCGCGCGCGGTCGAGCCGCACAGCGCGCGCACCCTGGACATCGACGTCGTGGGCCCCGGCACCGGCGCCAGCAGGCGTTCGAGCGCCGCGAAGGGGAACGGGGACTCCGCCTCCGCGCCCGTCACCGACAGCACCCCGAACCCGGAGGCCTGCTCGCGGGCGTAGTCGAGGAGGGTGGTCTTGCCGATTCCCGCTTCTCCGCTCAGCACCACTGCGCCACCCGCTCCCTGCCGGATGGCGGCAAGCAGCCGATCGATGCGTGCGCATTCCGGTCCCCGCCCGAACAGCACAGCTTCACCGTAGCCCCCGGGCGGGGCCGGCACCCTCTCCTCAACCGAAATGGAAGCATCGGGTGCCGGCCTCGACCGAAACGAGACCCGTCGGTACGCGGCCACGCCCGGGTCGTCGCGATGCAGGGTTTTCCCCGTCGCCCGGCCGCGGGTTCGTCGGCGATGCTGATACACAGCCGATCCATTTCCGTGCCGTGGGCGCGCACCGGTCGCGGCACGCGACGCGAGGAGAAACACCATGAGCAGGAATACGTTTCGCGCGGCGGTAGCGGCGACCGCCATGGCCCCCATGATCGCCCTCGGCACCGGCGCCGCGACAGCGGCTCCCGCCATCCCCACCGCACCTGCCCCGATCGCGGAATCCGTCCAGCCGGCGGTCCTCGGTCCGCTCGGTGTCGTGTGCGTTCCGTTGCTCTTCGTTCCGGTCGTCGGAGTGCCGCTGTTCGTCGTCTGCCTCGTCTGACACCGGATCGACCCCTCGTTGCGGCGAGCCGGCCGGGCCGGACCGCCGCAACGAGACACCCGTACCCGCCGAGATGCGCGGCCGGCATCTCGGCGGACCCTCCCTACCGTGACGGTCGTGTACCGGCGCGACCGGTGGGTATCCCGAAGGACGGATCGCCGGCATCGGCAGGGTGCCCGACACGGACCACGGGAGGAAACGAACAGTGACCGACTTCGGCTACACCATGCTCTGCGAGCAGTCCAGGCCGGACCACCTCGTCCGCGACGTGCAGATGGCGGAGAAGGCCGGCTTCGATTTCTCGGTGATCAGCGACCACTACAACCCGTGGCTGGAGGAACAGGGGCATTCCGGCTACGCGTGGTCCGTCCTCGGTGCCGCGGCGCAGGCCACCGAGCGGATCCCGCTCATGACCTACGTGACCTGCCCGATCCTGCGCTACCACCCGGCGGTGGTGGCGCAGAAGGCGGCGACGATGCAGATCCTGTCCGGGGGCCGGTTCCGCCTCGGCCTGGGCGCGGGAGAGAACCTCAACGAGCACGTCGTCGGCAAGGGCTGGCCCGCGGTGGGCACCCGTCACGAGATGCTGGCCGAGGCCGTGGAGATCATTTCGGCGCTGTTCGACGGCGGGAACGTGAACTTCCGCGGCGACTACTTCGACGTCGAGTCCGCGCGCCTGTACGACCTGCCCGAGACCCGGGTGCCGATCGGGATCGCCGTGTCCGGTTCGCAGTCGTGCGCCCTCGCCGGGGAGAAGGCCGACCTGATGGTGGCCACCGAACCCGAGCCGGAGCTGACCCGGATGTTCGACGAGGCCGGGGGCGCGGGCAAACCGCGCGTCGGGCAGATCGCCGTCTCCTACGACACCGACCGCGACGCGGCGGTGCAGCGGGCCCACGAGCAGTTCCGATGGTTCGGTCTCGGCTGGAAGGTCAACCCGGACCTGCCCGCGCCGTCCTCGTTCGCGGCGGCCACCCGGTTCGTGACGCCCGAGCAGGTCGGGGCGCAACTGCCGTGCGGCGACGACATCGACGAGTACGTGGACAAGATCCGGCCGTTCGTCGACGCGGGATTCACCGAGGTCGCCCTCGTCCAGATCGGGGGTGACCGGCAGGGGCCGTTCATCCGGTGGGCCGAACAGGACCTGCTGCCGGCGTTGCGCAGCCTGTTGCCGGGCTCATGAAACGCAGCCTGTTGCGGGGCTCATGAAACGCAGCCTGTTGCCGGACTCGTGAAACGCCGCGCGCTCGCGGCGCGATGGTCTCGGTAGTAGTCAGTTTTCGCTGACGCCGCAGACCTCGGACCCGCGTGCTTCCGCGAGCGCATCCGACGGTCGCCGGCGTCGAAGGGTGCCGAGATGAACGTCGAACCCCGGATGGCCGGGTTGCGCCAATGGCGCACCGATCGCCTCGAGGATCTCGTGGCCCAGCTCGAACGCACGACCGATCCCGCGCTGCCCTGCTTCGCCCGCGACGTCGCGCGCACCGAGCTGGCACTGCGCCGGGAGGGCGGAACGGTGGACTGGGTCTGCCGTGTCAGGACACAGCCGAGGTCCGACGGTCGTTCCGCGCTGCTGACACTGGCGTTGCCCACGATGTTGTCGGAGCCGGAGGTGCGCGACGCGGCTCTGGTCCGCGCTCGCGAACTGTTCGGGTCCGACGTCGTCGTCGACAGCGTGCAGTTCGCCGACTGAGGGGTTCGCCGAGCCGGTCAGGGCCGGACGGCCGAGACCAGGCCGGAGACGGTGGCGACGGCACCGACCGCCACGAAGCCGGTCACCATGGTGGCGACGGCCCCCGCGGAGACGACCGTGCCGAGGACGGTGCCCACGCGGGGACGCAGGCCGGACGCCGTGCGGATCGGGGCCGGCTCCTCGAGGCGTACCGAGTGGGGCGCCGCCGGCACGGTCGCGGCCGGCAGAGCGAAGAGGGGATCGGGTCGGTGGGCGATGTTCTCGGACATTTCAGTGTCTCCCGTCCGTCGTTGACACCTTGTGCGTCCAGTGTCGCGGCGGCGGGTCTCCGGCAGATGGCCGCATTTTGAACTCTGGGTTTCGTGGAGTCGGCGGCGCCGGTCCCGGTCCGTGGCACCGCGGGCGAGGCAGCGGCGTGGCAGTAGGGTGACCCGCTCGCGTGTGCCGGCCTGCACGCGCCCGGATGCCGGTCACCGCCCCCTGCGCGGTGACCGGCCCCGCCGGTCCGCATCACCACCCGACGTTCCGGCGCGTTGCCCCTCCGTAGAGGGGCCGGTGGCGAGGCCCCGGTCGCACGAGGGCGCAGCCCGTTCGGCAGCCACCATCAATCGGAACGCACCGGGGATCGCCGCGGTTCCGGAGCCGAGGTCGCGAGCGGGGTGAAAGTGAGGGTGAAACCGGGGGAGGGCCGCGGACGATGGAACGGCGTTCCGGGTTGGGTTCACGGTCGTGAACGTCAAACCGGAAGAGTTCGCCCGCCGCGACGAGGTGGCCGCGGCCACGACAGATCCCCGGCGGCTACGACATCGACTGCTAGCGGACATGCCAACCTCCCTGTAGGCGGACACGTTTTCCCTGCTGACGGACAGCTGATCTCCCTGTCCGTGGCAATGGGACCGGCGGTGTGTCGGTCCTGAACCAGCGCACTCGGCCGCGCAGCTCGCCGGGGTGGATCCGAAAACCGTCCGACGCTACGTCGCCGCTCGGGACGCCGGCGTCGCGCTGGCCGGCTCGGCGCGGCGACCGCGGATCATCGACGAGTACCTCCCCAAGATCGAGGAGTGGGTCGAGCGCGGCAAGGGTCGGGTCCGCGCCGACATCGTGCACGACCGACTGGTCGAGCTCGGCTTCGACGGGACCGAACGCACCACCCGCCGCGCCGTGGCGCAGGCGAAAACGGGGTGGCGGGCCGGGCATCGGCGCACCTACCGGCCTGGGGGCACCTCTCCCACGCAGTGCCAGATGATCGATCGCTTCGACCGTCGTCGCCCCCATCCAGCCTCCGAATACTCTGGGAAAGGAGGGAGGGATCACCGTGCGATACGACGACTGGGGCGTCCGGTCGCAGCCGTGGGCGGGGTTGCGCAGCGTGTCGACGAGCGCATGCGGCGTGCCCCTGCACTATGTCCGAGCGGAGCCCGCGTCGACCGCGCCTCCCGACGCACCAGTTCACCTGCTGGTGCCCCCGATGACCGGTAGCGCGAGCATGTGGATCGATCTCGTTCCTCACCTGCGCCAGCTCGGGCCGGTGATTTCCGTCGACCTCCCGGGGACGATTGTCGGCCACACCGGTGATCCGTATCGGCATGGGCCACGCGCGGACCTGGACGCTCGCTTCGTGTCGGCCTTCGTTCGGCAGCTCCGCCTCGAGAGTCGGGTGGTGCTGCACGGCTGGTCGACAGGTGGCCTGGTGGCGGCGCTGGCCGCCACAATGATGCCCGAGAAGACTCGGGGAGTCGTCTTGGTGGCCCCGGCGCTGCCGTGGCGCCGGACGTCACCAGCCGAGGCGCTCGGGTGGCAGACGCTGGGACGCCTCGTAGTCGCAGCCGGCCCGCCAACGACACGCATGGTGTTGCGACTGGCGGGCCGGCGCATACTGGACGCCAAGCGAACCGCGATCAAAGATGCGGGCTCCATCTCAGGTGGCCGGACCGACCTCATCGGTGGAGACCCGGGCCGTGTCTCACGAGCGCAGGTAGACCTGTGGCTCGAGGGCCTCGAGGCGGCCCGCGAGCACCCGGAACGGCTCGCGGGCACGGCCACGGCGTTCGCGTCGATCGTCAAAGCCATGTTCATCACGCAGAGGCCGACCAACGAGGCACTCGACTCCGTGCGGGTGCCCGTACTTGTGCTGTGGGGACGGGACGATCACCTTGTCGACCCCGCGTCGCTCATGCAGCACGCCCGACGGCCGGGCTGGACACCCCGACCCATCGATGACGTGGGCCACCTGCTTCCCGTCGAGGCGCCCGACCTCTACGCGCAGGCAGTCTGCCAGTGGCTCGCCGACAGTCTCGAGATTCCCGGATTCGGACGTTCTACGTAGATGGGTGCCTTCCCGACTCCAGCAGAACGGCACCGCGGAGGCCAGTTCCTCGCCGCTCGGGGATCGGCTTACGGGATAGCGGCCGGGCTGAGGATTCCGACAGGTTCGTGAGAATCAGGCACTGACACGACGTTGAGAATCCGCAGGTCGGAAGCACCGAGAAGTAACACCGAGCAGTGGAACCCACAGTTGCCGTCCCGACGGACCCGCGCCCCGGTGGCCGACTCTGCGATGCGGGCCGGCCGCCGACATGCATAATGGCCGCAGCGTTGCTGACGCCCGTGCAGGGAAAGTCCGGTCCGAGTCCGGCGCTGACCCGCAACGGTAGGCCGTCCATCCGACGGTGAGCCCGATCGCCTGCACGGGGGTGCGCGACTCCGGTATTTCGTCGTGGTCTACGAGATGGAGTCCAGCAGGGTAGCCGGTGCCCGCTGTCCGGGGCCGCTGCCGTGCCGGAGTCTGCCTCGTGCCACCTGAGCAGAGCACGAGGTCCCATGCCCGTCGACTTCCGCCGTCCCGTGCGAGACGCCGCCGCGGTTCTCGCCGTCCTGACCGTCGCCACCGCGGCCCTGTCGGGTTGCTCGCGGGGCGCAGACACCGGCGTCACCCCGCCGGCCGCGGCCTTCGACGAACCGGTGTCGATCACCAACTGCGGACGCACCGCGACCTACGACGCGCCCCCGCAGCGGATCGTGTCGATGAACGACCACGTCACCGAGACCCTGATCCAGATGGGCGTGGGGGACCGCATCGTCGGTATGGGCTACGGCGAGAAGGACGACCCGCTGCCCGAGACGGCCGAGCAGTTCCGGGCGATTCCGTCGCTGGCTGCCGAGTACCCCACGTACGAGCAGATCCGCGACCTCGACCCGGATCTGGTCGTCGGCGGGATGCGCAGCGCATTCGACGACAAGACCGGACGCGGGCGGGACGCACTCGAGCAGGCGGGTATCCACACGTTCCTGTTCTCCGAGTACTGCGGTGCCGGCTTCTCCGATATCGCGTTGCTGGAGAACGACTTCGCCCAACTCGGCGCCCTCCTCGGTACCGAGGGGCAGGCCGCGGAACTGACCGAGTCGATCACCGCGGAACTCGACGCGGTACGCGCCCGGCTGGAGCAGGCCGCCGTCGCGCCGGTGCGCACCTTCTTCTACGACTCGGGCGAAGCCGAGCCGCTCTCGGTCGGCGGCGTGGGCATCGGCAACCTCATCGCCGAATACGCCGGCGCCGACAACATCACCGCCGAAGGCCCGAAACCGTACTTCACCACCGGCTGGGAGATCGTCGGCGAGCGCGCACCCGAGGCGATCGTCGTACTCGACTACGGCGCGACCAGCGCGCAGGACAAGATCGCCTATCTCAAGAGCCACCCGATCGTGGCCACCACGCCCGCCGTGCGCAACGATCGTTTCGTCGTCGTGCCGCTCGACGACTTCTTCGAGAGCTCGCGCATGGTCGACTCGGTCGCGACGATCGCCCGAGGGCTGCACCCGGCCGCGTTCACGGACACGGAATGACCCCCGCCGGGACCCTGGCCGACGCATCGGCACCGCACGTCGGCGCTGCTGCGTCGGCCGCGCGGGGGCGGGACGGGGGCGCGGCGCGTCGTTCGCTCGGGCTGATCCTGCCCCCGCTGCTCGCCGCGCTCATGCTGGCGCTGGCGGGCGCCGTGTCGCTGGGCACGGTGAACATCCCCTTCGGGGACGTGTGGGCGATCGTCGCGCACCGCCTCGCACCGGGCGTCTTCACCCCGTGGTGGAGCGCGGCGCGGGAAGCGATCGTCGTCGAATCACGCCTGCCCCGGGCGTTGACGGCCGCCGTCGTCGGGGCCGCGCTCGCGATCGCCGGGGTGGTGGCGCAGGCGGTGACCCGCAACCCGCTGGCCGACCCCTACCTGTTGGGCGTGTCCTCCGGTGCCGGGTTCGGGGTGGTGCTGGTGACGGTCCTGGGTGTCGGCGGCGGCGCACTCGGAGCCTTCACCCTGCCGTTCGCGGCCTTCCTCGGAGCCCTGTTTCCGCTTGCCGGCGCGATCGCGGTGAGTCTGCGCGCCCACGCCGTCACCGCGATCGTCCTCGTCGGCGTGGCGATGTCGATGGTGTTCTCCGCGGCGACCACCTTCACCCTGCTGGTCCTGGGTGACGACCGTCAGATCGGTACGGTGATGCGTTGGCTGGCAGGAGGATTCGGGGACGCGACGTGGTCGATGCTCGCCGTGCCGGCGCTGGTCCTGCTCACCGTCGGCGGCGGCGTCCTGCTGTGCGGCCGGCAGCTGAACCTGCTGCTCGTCGGCGACGACGGGGCGACCGCGCTGGGAATGGACGTGCGGCGGTTCCGCATCCTGATCCTGCTTGCGGTCTCGCTGCTCACCGCCGCGGCGGTGGCCGTCTCGGGGACCGTCGGATTCATCGGACTGCTGATCCCGCACATCGCCGGCCGTCTCGTCGGCCGCAACACCGTCCGGCTGCTACCCGTGGCGGCGGTGGCCGGGGCGCTCGCGCTGGTCCTGGCCGACGTCGTCGCCCGCTCGGTCAGCGGCTCGACCGAGCTGCCGGTGGGGGTCGTCACCGGTCTGCTCGGTGCGCCCGCCTTCCTCGTCATGCTGTGGCGCAGCTACGGGCGGGCACGATGACCCGCCTGCGCGCCACCGGGGTCCGCGCGCGGCTGGGCGACCGCACCGTACTCGACGGGGTGGACCTCGACGTGGTCCCGGGCCGGGTGCTCGCCCTCGTCGGGCCCAACGGCAGCGGCAAGACGACCCTGCTGCGCGCCTGTTACCGCGCGGTGCGGGTCGGGGCCGGCACGATCACCGTCGGCGACGAGGACGTCACGGACCTGAAGCGCCGCACCCTCGCGCGCCTCGTCGGGGTCGGCGTCCAGGAGCCGGTCTCGCTCGGTGGGACGACCGTGCGCGAATCGGTGCAGCTGGGGCGCACCGCCCGACGAGGGTGGCTCGAGCCCTTCGGTGACGACGACCGGACGGTGGTCGAGGAGGTGCTCGGCCGGCTCGGGCTGCTGCACCTCGCCGATCGCGATGTGCTTGCCCTGTCCGGTGGGGAACGCCAACGTGTTTCGATAGCCCGGGCCCTGGCCCAGCAACCCCGCGTGCTCCTGCTCGACGAGCCGACGAATCACCTGGACCTGCGCCACCAGCTGACCGTGCTGGAGTTGCTGCGCAGCCTCGCCGCGGACGGGCTCGCCGTGCTGGTGACGCTGCACGACCTGCGGCTGGCGACCGCGTACTGCGATCACATGGCGGTACTGGACCACGGGTCGGTGGTCGCTGCGGGAACCCCGGAAGACGTCCTGCACCCCGCCCTGCTGGCGGGGGTCTTCGGAGTTCGTGGCCGGGTGGCTGTGGACGGCGACGGACGACGCACGCTCGAGGTCCGGGGGCTGGCCGATGCCTGACCGGCACGCCGACGCCGCGGCGCGTGCCTACGCCGCGGCCCGGACCCTGCTCGGCGACTTCGCGCACACCGTCGACCTCGGGACCGCCGTCCTTCCGGGCACGGTGACGACCGATCCGCGGTGGCTGGCCGGACGGGTATCCGACACCGGCCGCAGGTGGGACTGCGGCGACCCTCGGGTCAACGGCACGCTCTGGTGGTACTCCGCCAGTTCGACGCTGGTGGCCGGACCCGTGGCGATGCTCCTGGCCACCGGCTACGCGCCCGATCCCGACCCGGCCCGGTTGCGCTGCGTGCTGCGGGAGGACGGCTACCTCGGCGCGGTGCGTTCCTCGCGCCTGCTGCCCGGGGCCGATGCGTTTGCGCGCGCTCTCGTGCCGGCGCTGTCGGCGATCATCGCGCCGCTCGCGCGGGTGTCGGGTGCGCCGGAGCGGGCGCTGTGGGCGGTCGCGTCCGACTCGATCGCCAACCGTGCCCTCGACGCCGGGCGTGCCGCCCGCCGCGTCGACGACGGGTGCACCCTCGCCGCCGCGCTGTCGATGCCGCCGCTGCTGCCACCGCGTTTCGTCGACGTCGATCCCACCGGCAGCGTCACGGCGGCAGCTCCCGGATCGCCGGAACCGGCGGACGGGCGACGCTTCCTGCGACGCAGCTCCTGCTGCCTGATCTACCGGGCGACCGACAGCGGCACGTGCACGAGCTGCCCGCGCCGGTCACCGGCTGACCGCGCCGCGGCGCTGCTCCGGTACGTCGCCGCACTGGAGTAGCGGCTCAGGCCGCCGCGAGCGCGATCAGCGCGATCGCCGGGGGCGTGCACTGCGCCGCGGCACCCCCGAGCCCGGCGCCGCGGGGCCGGCTCATGGCCAGGCGGTCCGAGACGAACAGGGCGATCCCGGCGAGCAGCATGAACGAACACGTGTAGAGCACGAGCGCGCGTCCGACCGTGTCCTCGCCGGCCCGCCACAGGGCCACCCCCATCAGCGCGCCGGTGCCGAGGAACAGGTTGTAGAAGCCGACGTTGAACGCCCACATCCGCACCGCCGCGACGTCGCCGGCAGGGATGCGGAACAGGTCTTCGTGGATCGACGGCCGCCGGAACAGCAGCGTCTCCCACACGAAGGCGAGCAGATGCACGGCCGCGGCGGCCAGCGCGGCGACCTGCGCGAGAACGATCACGACGCACCTGCCTCCGCTGCGAGCGCGACCCCGTACCGGTCGGCGACCTCTCGGAGAGCCAGACCCGTCTCGTGCGGTGGACGCTCGTGCCCGAGGGCGTCGACCGCGCCGAAGAAGCCGCCCATCGAGGTCCCGGCGGCGATCAGCAGGAAGGTCGCGGCGTCGGTCAGGACGGTGAAGGAGTTCACCGTTCCCGGCGCGAGGGTGATCGTGTCCCCGGCCGCGAGCTCGTGGCCGGTCGCTGCCGCACGGACCAGGATCCGGCCGCTCAGCACGTGATACGACTTGGTCCACGGTTCGGCGTGCAGCGGCGCCGGCTCGATGCGCGGGGCCTCGACGAGGAAGAGTTCGTAGGCTCCGCCGGCGTGTGCACCGGTGGACAGGACCGTGACGGTTGCGTCGGGCAGGGTGAGGCGACGGCCCTCGCCCATCCTGCAGAGTTCGATGTTGTCGGACATGCCTGTCACGTTAGGAACCGCCCGGCCGGTGGCCCATCCCCGAAAACGGGGATGGGTACTGGCCCGCCACCAGCGCATACTGGGTTCATGCTCGAGATCCGGGCGGAGAAGGTGGGCCGCGAGGTGGTGGCGCTCGCGGCTGCGGGCGCCGACGTGACGCAGGTGCACGAGCGCGCCATCGAACTCGTCGGCCGGACGGTGCGCAGCGACCTGACGTGCTGGGCGATGATCGATCCCCGGTCCCTGGCGATCGGTTCCATGACGAGCGGCCCCGACCGGATTCCGCCGGAGTACGAACCGCTGCTCGCCGAGAGCGAGTACCGCGGGCGGGATCCCGGCACCTTCGCCGAGTTGTTCCGCAACGGCCGCGGTGCGGCCCGGGGATCCGAGCTGCCCCCGGACGAGGTGGCCCACAGTCTTCGCCACGCCGGGGTGTGGCGTCCGCTCGGGTTGGACCACGAACTGCGGGTGATCTTCCGGATCGGCGGACTGTGCTGGGGCGCGGCCGGATTCGTTCGGTCCGGGACGGACTTCGTCGACTCGGAGGTCGAGTTCCTCACGCGGGTGGCGCCGGCGGTGGCGTCGGCGACCCGCGCCGCCGTGTGCGCCACCGCCGCCTCGGGCCGGGGCGACCCGGGTCCGGCCGTGGTCGTCACCGGGGCCGCGGGTGAGCCGCTCGCGCTGACGGCGGCCGCCCGCGACTGGCAGGACCGTTTCGACGAGATCGCGCCGGGACGGCTGGCCGTCATGGTGCGCGCCGCCGCGTTCGGGGCGCGTGCGAGCGGTTCGGGTGTGTTCCGAACGCGGATCCGCGACGCCACCGGCGGCTGGATTCTGGTGCGGGCCACCGCCCTGCTGGGCGGTGACGAACCGCAGACCGTGGTCACGATCGAGCATGCGACCGGCCTCGAGCTCGCCGAGTTGCTGCTCGCCGCGTACGCGCTGACCGCACGCGAACGGGACGTGTGCCTCGAGGCGATGGCCGGATACTCGACCGCCGAGATCGCCGACCGTCGCGGTATCACCGCGAACACCGTCCACGATCACCTCAAGGCGATCTACACGAAGACCGGAGTCCGCAGCAGGGCCGAACTCACCGCCCTCCTGCGCTCCGATCGGGACCTGCGCCGAACCGCAGCCGCCGGACCGGAGTGATCGCACCGGCCGAGCGCATCTGCCAAGATCAGGTATGCCCCCGAACCGGCGGATCCTGTCCGTGGTGTGCGCACTCGCCCTCCTGACCGCCTGCACGTCCACGGACGACGCGGCGCCCGGCCCGTCCGGATCCACCGACACCGCGGCCGCATCGGGGACCGCCTCGGCCGACCCCGCGCAGGCCGGGGCCGTGGACCGGATCGTGCGCGACACCATGGCGGAGACGCACCTGAAGGCGGCGGTCGTGCGCGTCACCGTCGACGGCAGGGAGATCCTCACCCGCGCCTACGGCGAATCCACCACCGGCGTGCCGGCGACGACCGACATGCACTTCCGCAACGGCGCCGTGGCCATCTCCTACGTCGCCACGCTGCTGCTGCAACTCGTCGACGAGGGGAAGGTCCGCCTCGACGACACGGTCTCGACGTGGCTGCCCGACATTCCGAATTCGGACCGGGTCACCCTCGGACAGCTCGCCCAGATGACCTCCGGCTACGCCGACTACGTGCAGAACTCCGAACTGTCGGATGCGATCTACCGGGACCCGTTCCGGAACTGGACGCCCGAGGAACTCATCGCCTACGGCACCTCCCAGCCCCTCTTCTACGAGCCCGGCACCAACTGGAACTACGCGCACACCAACTACGTGATCCTCGGCCTGGCGCTCGAGAAGATCACCGGCCGGCCGGTGGCGGACCTGCTGCAGGAGAGGGTGCTCGACCCGCTCGGGCTGGACGGCACGACGCCGTCGCAGACGCCGGCGATCCCGGAGCCGGTGCTGCATGCGTTCAGCTCGGAACGCCGGCAGGCGCTCGGGATCCCCGCCGCGACAGCCTTCTACGAGGAATCCACGTTCTGGGACCCGTCCTGGACCATCACCCGCGGCGCCGTCCAGACCACCGACATCCACGACCTGCACGACACCGCGGTTGCCGTCGGCACCGGCACGCTGCTCTCACCGGAGTCGTACCGGGCGATGGTGTCGACGGACCTGCGCGGCCGGACCACCGCCCTGCCCGGCTGCCCCACGTGCTTCCCGCAGTCCGAGGGCTACACCTACGGTCTGGGTGTGGTGGTCACCGGCAACTGGCTGATGCAGAATCCGTTGTTCGGTGGGTACGCCGCGGTCGAGGCATACCTGCCGTCGCAGAAGATCGCCGTCGCCGTTGCCGTCACCTTCGACCCGGCCGCGTTCGACGACACCGGCGCGTACCGGAACGAGGCCGACACGCTGTTCCGGCGGATCGGTGCGCACCTCGCCCCGGACGACGCACCCCCGGCGCGGCCCACCCGGTGAC